>NZ_FTMT01000052.1:0-1193 GCF_900156015.1 Chryseobacterium sp. RU33C
CTGAGGAGCAACTTACCAGCAATACAATCAACGCTGTAAACAATAGTTTAGAGGATGGTTTTTCCATCCTCTTTTTGTAAATTATTGGAACAGCTTTATGGCTAAAAAAACCTTTTACGATTTTAGATTTTTATAAAAAAGATACCATTGGATAAACTTTTTTCTCCGGCTTTTGGTAAGCCCCCGATGAATATTAAGATTACCTTTCAGATGCCCGAAAAAAGACTCTATTCCGTTGGTTGTTTTCGGGATTTTAGGATTTTGAAGAAAGGTAAACATATTTGGCAAAGCCTTTCTGATAACAGAAAAACATCTTCTCACCATCTTATGAGTATACCAATATCTTCCGGTTTCCTGGCTGTATGATTTTTCATTCAAAAATTCTTTATGCTTTTCAGACCAATCCAAAAACTCTTTGATCCAATACTGCTTTTTAACTTCATTATCAATAAAATGAATTTTGCAGACAATTTCACGTAACTCAAAACCAGCTACAGATTTTGGATAGGCGGAAAGCCATATCTTACACATTCTCTGAATATGGACCAAACATCTCTGAACAGGAACCTTAGGACAAACTTTCCGGATGGCTTTCAGTAGAGATTTATCACCATCGCAGGTTATTCCGCCAATTTTTATTCCCAAATTCAGAATATTCTCCAAATCCTCTTTGAGTTCTTCATAATGCTCTCCGTCAGTAATTCTGTAAAGCTGGGTTTGTTTAAAAGCATTGTCTCTATAAACAACCAGACAGATTTCATTAGAAAAATAGGTGCCGTCGATGAGTAAATAAACTTCCTTGTTATGACTGTAACTGAGTTTTGGAGCTTTACTAAGCATCACATTAAAATACCGTTGAAGAGTACTTAAGGAATATCCCGATGATGCTGAAATCTGATCATAAGTCTGTTTCCCGACAATCCATTTTTTAAACCAAGTTTCTTTGTTTTTTAGACTAACAGATTTATTCTCTGAAGTAAAATAAAGGCCACAGTTTTTACATTTAAAACGACGCTTACCGTTTTGCTTTCCCCAGGAAATCACATCCAAACTTTTGCAACCCCAACAATGATTTTTTTTGAATTTTCAGCCATAAAAAAAGTTTATTGAAACAAAGTTCAATAAACTTTCTGTAACATCAGTAACAATAGGCGTTACAAAGAATTTTGCCAACTATTTTTGACTATTAAACC
>NZ_FTMT01000051.1:0-1266 GCF_900156015.1 Chryseobacterium sp. RU33C
TCACTAACTGTGTAAGTTAAAAAGTTATTCTGGAAAATTTTGAGCCCTCATAGCTCAAAAAATTTTACGGAAATAACTTTTTATTATTTTTAACCATTACATAGTTATGATAGACAAAGAAGACTTATTAAACAACAAGGATTTCTATAAGTCCTTTAAAAATGGAGAAGACTTAACCTCTTTCTTCAAAGAAATGCATAAACGAGCTGTAGAACATATGCTTGATGCAGAATTGGACACCCATTTGGATAATGAAAAGCATCAGAAATCCATCACTGGAAATTACAGAAACGGCCACGGGACCAAGAAGATAAAATCCTCATTTGGCGAATCTGAAATTAAAGTTCCCCGAGATAGAGAAGGCAGTTTTGAACCTGCATTAGTCCCAAAGAGACACAACATCATCGAAGGTTTGGAGAATATCATCATCTCATTTTATGCTAAAGGAATGAGTGTAAGCGATATTGAAGAACAAATCAAGGAAATGTATGATTTTGAAGTTTCTACTTCTACCATCTCACGAATCACCAATGCTGTTGCCAGTGAAGTGGTGAGCTGGCAAAACCGCCCGCTTGAAGATTTATATCTCATTGTTTGGATGGATGGCATTGTTTTCAAGGTAAGGGAAAACTCCAAAGTCATTAATAAAACAGTTTATCTGGCTGTGGGATTAAACCGTGACGGTAGAAAAGAAGTCTTGGGTATGTGGCTTGGAAAAAATGAAAGTTCAGCTTTCTGGATGGGCGTTCTCACAGATTTAAAGGCCCGTGGTGTAGAGGATATTCTCATCACTGCCACCGATAATTTAAACGGATTTACCCAGACCATACGTTCTGTTTTTCCTGAATCTCAAACCCAGATCTGTGTCGTCCATCAAATCAGAAATGCCTGCAAATATGTGGTTTGGAAAGACAGGAAAGAGTTCTCTGCCGATATGAAGCATATTTACACTGCTCCAACAAAACAAGCTGCTGAAGCAGCTCTGGGTGATTTTGCAGCAAAATGGGAAAGCAAATATTCTTATGCTATTGCATCCTGGCGGAATAATTGGGATGAACTGACTGTATTTTTTGAATTTCCTTTGGAGATCCGAAAAATCATTTATACCACTAATTTAATTGAAAATCTCAACGGAAAAATCAGAAAATACACCAAAAACAAAATGTCTTTTCCTACAGATGATGCCGTCATGAAATCAGTGTATCTCGCTTTAAAAGAAGCTACTAAAAAATGGACAATGCCAATTCAAAATTGGGGTATTGTTCT
>NZ_FTMT01000050.1:0-1294 GCF_900156015.1 Chryseobacterium sp. RU33C
TCACTAACTGTGTAAGTTAAAAAGTTATTCTGGAAAATTTTGAGCCCTCATAGCTCAAAAAATTTTACGGAAATAACTTTTTATTATTTTTAACCTATATAGTTATGATCGACAAAGAAGAATTATTAAACAACAAGGATTTCTACAAGTCCTTTAAAAATGGAGAAGAGCTAACTTCTTTCTTCAAACAGATGCACAAACGTGCTGTAGAACACATGCTGGAAGCGGAACTGGATGCTCATCTGGACAATGAAAAGCACCAAAAAACCAAAGACGGCAATTACCGAAACGGACACGGAAGCAAGAAAATTAAATCCTCATTTGGTGAGAGCGAAATCAAAGTTCCTAGAGACAGATCCGGCAGTTTTGAGCCTGCGTTGGTTCCCAAAAGACATAATATCATCGAAGGTCTGGAAAATATTATCATCTCATTTTACGCCAAAGGCATGAGCGTGAGCGATATCGAAGAACAGGTGAAAGAGTTATATGATTTTGAAATATCAACTTCCGCAATTTCCAGAATCACTAATGCTGTTGCAACTGAGGTCGTTAGCTGGCAAAACCGTCCTCTAGAAGACTTATATCTCATTGTCTGGATGGATGGGATTGTTTTCAAGGTTCGTGAGAACTCTAAAGTTATTAACAAAACCATCTATTTAGCAGTAGGTTTAAATCGGGAAGGAAAGAAAGAAGTTCTCGGGATGTGGCTGGGTAAAAATGAAAGTTCGAGTTTCTGGATGGGTGTTTTGACCGATCTCAAAGCCCGTGGTGTGGAGGATATTCTCATCACAGCTACCGATAACTTAAACGGATTTACCCAGACCATCCGCAGTGTCTTTCCTGAGTCTCAAACTCAGATTTGCGTGGTTCATCAGATCAGGAATGCCTGCAAATATGTGGTCTGGAAGGACAGGAAAGAGTTTTCTGCAGATATGAAACATATTTATACCGCTCCAACGAAACAGGCAGCAGAAGCTGCTTTGAATGATTTTGCAGATAAATGGCAATCAAAATATTCTTATGCCATTAAATCATGGAGAGATAACTGGGATGAATTAACCGTGTTTTTTGAATTTCCTCTCCAAATCCGTAAAATCATTTACACCACCAATTTAATTGAGAATCTCAACGGTAAAATACGGAAATACACGAAAAACAAAATGTCTTTTCCTACTGATGATGCGGTTTTAAAGTCTGTTTATCTCGCTTTAAAAGAAGCTACTAAAAAATGGACAATGCCAATTCAAAATTGGGGTATTGTTCTCAACCAATTTATGCTTATTTTTGAAGAAAG
>NZ_FTMT01000049.1:0-1368 GCF_900156015.1 Chryseobacterium sp. RU33C
GACACTATCCCACGAAGTGTGTAAGTTAAAAAGTTAGGGCTTGGATTTTATAATCTGAGCCTTTGTTCAAAAATAAGCATAAATTGGTTGAGAACAATGCCCCAATTCTGAATCGGCATCGACCATTTTTTTGTGGCTTCTTTTAAAGCAAGGTAAACAGATTTCAAGACCGCATCATCCGTAGGAAAAGACATTTTGTTTTTGGTGTATTTTCGAATTTTGCCGTTGAGATTCTCAATTAAATTAGTGGTATAAATGATTTTACGGATTTCTAAAGGAAATTCAAAAAACACAGTCAATTCATCCCAGTTGTCCCTCCAGGATTTGATGGCATAGGAATATTTGGATTCCCATTTTTCCGCAAAATCCCTTAGAGCGGCTTCAGCAGCCTGTTTTGTTGGAGCAGTGTAAATATGTTTCATATCGGCAGAAAATTCTTTTCTGTCCTTCCAGACCACATATTTGCAGGCATTTCTGATTTGATGGACTACACAGATCTGGGTTTGAGATTCAGGAAAGACGGAACGAATGGTGTGGGTAAACCCGTTTAAGTTATCGGTGGCGGTGATGAGAATATCCTCTACACCACGTGCTTTAAGATCTGTTAAAACACTCATCCAGAAGCTCGAACTTTCATTCTTACCGAGCCACATTCCAAGAACTTCTTTTTTCCCCTCACGATTTAACCCTACTGCCAAATAGATGGTCTTGTTGATAACTTTAGAGTTCTCACGAACCTTGAATACAATCCCGTCCATCCAGACAATTAAATACAGGTCTTCCAAAGGTCGGTTTTGCCAGCTAACGACCTCGGTTGCAACGGCATTGGTAATTCTGGAAATAGCTGAAGCTGATATTTCAAAATCGTATAGTTCTTTAACCTGCTCTTCGATATCACTCACACTCATCCCCTTGGCATAGAATGAAATAATAATATTCTCCAGACCTTCGATGATGTTATGTCTTTTGGGCACCAATACAGGTTCAAAACTACTTGCCCGGTCTCTGGGAACTTTGATTTCACTCTCTCCAAAAGAGGATTTTATCTTCTTGGTGCCATGCCCGTTGCGATAGTTTCCTCCTTTGGATTTTTCATGTTTTTCATTGTCCAGATGAGCATCAAGTTCTGCTTCCAGCATATGTTCAACGGCACGTTTGTGCATCTGTTTGAAGAAAGAGGTTAAATCTTCTCCATTTTTAAAGGACTTGTAGAAATCCTTGTTGTTTAATAATTCTTCTTTGTCAATCATAACTATATAGGTTAAAAATAATAAAAAGTTATTTCCGAAAATTATTTTTGAGCTTTAGAGGGCTCAAAAATTTTTCAGAATAACTTTTTAACTTACACAGTTAGTGAAACACTACCTT
>NZ_FTMT01000047.1:0-1925 GCF_900156015.1 Chryseobacterium sp. RU33C
GATATCGTTACTTCAGGAGGGGATCCCGGAGGAGGAATTGAAATGATGACAGCAAGAGCAATGGAACCCCAGGCTTTCTCACTGGAAAAGAAAACCTTTAACCCTCCTCCAGCCAAAACTCCGGATTTACAGTTTTTCCCTACTTCTGAAGGATTTTATGATTATCAGAAAAATCAATATATTTACCAATATAAAGATCACCTAGGAAATGTCCGTGTGAGCTTTGCCAAAAACAGCACAGGCGTTCTTGAAATCGTGGATAATAATGATTATTACCCATTCGGTATGAATCATTTGAAAACAGGAAGTGCTTATTTTGGACAGGATAGCTTTAAAAAGTATAAGTACAATGGGAAGGAACTGCAGGAAACAGGGATGTATGATTATGGGGCGAGGATGTATATGCCGGACATCGGAAGATGGGGTGTGATTGATCCAAAAGCTGAACTTTTAGAAAGTTCCTCACCTTATGTTTATGCACTCAATAGTCCTATACTTTATATTGATAAAGATGGCGAATTGCCGATATTAATTAATGGTAGGGTTGCGGATGGAGATCAGGATAGAGCTAATCCAAGTTATTGGACTCAATCAATAATCAATACAATAAAAGGTTCAGGTATTCCTAATCCAGGTGGTCAGTTTCATTATGTAGATGGAGATAGGTATGCTGGTCAAAGTTTCTTCGGTGATTGGAGCATAAAAAAAGGTGGATATTTAGGAGGTAATACTCCAACAAATAGAATGCAAGCAGGAAGAATGGCTATGAATGATGCTGAATTTAATTCAATTCTTTCAAAGCTCGCAAGAGATCCTAAAACGGGTAAAATAATTGAAAAAATTCAAATATATACTCATAGTAGAGGAGCTGCTTTTGGTGCGGGTTATACTGAACGTTTATTACAAAAGATTAAAGAACATGCAAGTGAATTTGCAGATTCAAATAACGTTGTTGATTTTGTTTTCAACATGGCACCACACCAATCTAACTCTATTGATGCTCCTGATGGAGTGGATAGTTATTCAATAGATCATAAATGGGACGTTTTATCGGGTAATGATATGCAAGGATTAAAAGGAGCATTTAGATCTAATGAAAAAGTAAAAGGAGCATTTGGTTCTCACTCTATAAATTCTTTTCAAAAAGACATACAAAGTTTTACATCTGCCTTTTTGAAAAGTGGAAGTAGTAATCAGGTCATTAATAATTTTATTCAAGAAATGAAGAAAAAATATAATATAACAGTTACAGTTACTCAATAAATAATTAATATGAAGTCAATACTTAAATATATTTTTGTTGATATGCTACTAATGCTAATCTTCATCGTTTTTTGGTACTTTTCCTGCTTTTTATTAGGATATGCAAGTAATAGTGAAAAATATCAATACAAAATTTGGATATTCTATTCTATAATTATTTTATTACATTTTATTTTATCAGTAATAATATTAAAAAGAAAGAATTTAAATTTTTTATATGTATTTATTAATTTTTTTGCATATATTATTATAACAGTGTATTTATATAGTTATACATAAAAAACTGATTAATCCCTAAGCTGCCGCACGATTACATCGTGTGGTGAAGTTATAATTATAAAACCACTGCTTCAGCAGTGGTTTTTATCTTTTATCTCTTACTTTTCAAGCAGCTTTTCCAGTCTAGCCATCATTTCATCCTTTTCCTTCAGCATACGTTCATACAAAGCTATCTTTTCTTCGTGAAGCTTTTTAATTTCTTCAATAGGATTGATATTTTGTACTTCAATTCTATTATTAAACATTGCATTATCTGAAAATGTGCAGGAAATTAGATTCACAGCCTGTTCCTCATCAAAATTCTGAAAAGCTTCTACAGGAATTTTCAGTACTTCGGATATTTTTTCCAGCAGCTGGTTTTCAATGGTTTCCTTTTGTTCAAG
>NZ_FTMT01000022.1:0-100330 GCF_900156015.1 Chryseobacterium sp. RU33C
GGTTATATTGGATAAGAGCAAGGCTCCTATGGGTAGTATTAATTTTTTCATCGGTTTTAGTTTTTATAGTTGTATTTCATCTCCTTCAGCACTTTGCCATTCACATCAATAATCTTTTCAAGCCTGTTTGCAGAATCATAAATATAGCTTTCTCTGATTCCTGATGGCGGGGTGATGCTTCTGACTCCTACTAATGGGTCATAAGTGTAGGTAGTGATCTGATAATTTGGCAGAGAGTTTCTGAAGGTGTTCAATACAGATAAAAGCGAGGTTTCATCATTATTAGCTGCAGCTGACGCATCGGTATTAGAGGCATTAACAATGGTGTTGATGAGAGATTCCTGAATATCTGTTAATTTGGCGCCTTCTATTTTAGCAATAGGCTGGGTTTGGTTATACCCCCAGATAATGACTGTTGAAATGCCGTCTTTTGTGGTGTACTGCTGAATATTACCTTTACTGTCGTATTTGTCATACGTTACTTCGGTAGAAACAATGTTTTGTAAGTCTGTGGATACAACGGAACTTGGAAATAGATTCAATGGGTTATCATACTTTGTTTCCATATTTGACACCAACACATTATCTTTTTTGGTGATGGTCTGTAACGAAATCCCTATCATATTAGCATTGATTAGCTTTTGATTTCCTTTTTCGTGAGCATAATTATACTCCGTAGCATTAATCACTCCGTCAGCCGTAGTGTTTTTCTGTTTTTTTAATTGATGATGGGAAGGATTATCATAAAAATACTCAATCTTAGTTTCAACAGGATTACCATTAAAATAATCCGTCGTTTTTTGGGATTTCAGATAAGTGAAACGGCTAATGTTTTTATAGTATACCGCATCTAAATTTTCAAAATTATTCCACGTTCCGTCATTCAGAACAGGTTCAAATATTTTTCGTCTGGTAATTGCTCCCATATAAGATGTTCTTGAAGTATCTTCTGAGAAATTAAATTCAACCTTTTTAAGAATTACATTGGCATTGTCTTTATAAACTGTCAGGATTTCTTTTCCATTGTCCCATCCAGAATTAGTCCATGGGGCCGATATAATTGAGCTTCCCTTAATTGGATTTCCCCAATAATCTGTATTTGAGCTAAAATAGTGAACGGTTTTACCTTTTCCTTCTATTTTCTCTTCAACAGTGTCATAAAATATATTAGGATTAAATGAAAATAATCTCCCGATATTTGATGAAGTTATTGCTGTATAATTTAGAATAATAGGCGTAGTTGCTGTCAAAGCTCCCCCTACACATACAGAACCGGCAGTTCTATTTTCTTTAAATAAAGGCTCTCGCGTCTGATGAATAGAATATTCTCCATTATCATTTACATAGTTATATTTTCTTGTAATAGGAAGACCATCAATAGGAGTATCAACAGTTGAAGAAACCCTGTAGCCTCCTAACAATACATCCTGCAAAACATACTCATCGTCTTTATCATAGTAAGTTGTTGAAGCATATGCATCTGCACAAGCAAACAATGCTGTTAAAACTATTTTAACAGACTGGTTTTTATTAACATTAACGAAAACTTTTTTATTTGTATTCACTGATGCTTCAGTTGAGGTTCCAAGAGGAAAATAGGTATTATATAATGGGCTGTACTCCAATAAAGTTAAAAGGTTACCTGCCTGATCAAATACTTCTAAACTGGCTTTCTGCTTACCTGTTTGTAAAGCAGGACTATTTTTACAAGTACCATATGAGTAGAGGTAACTTGATAATCCAATTTGAACAAGTCCTGTTTTTTGTGGAATTACAATGGTTTCTTTTTTTGTTTCGTATGTACCTAAAGGATTAAATGTTGAAACTCCTATATTGGCCTTAGTAGCAGGAACCAAAACATTATCTTTCTTTTTGTGGTTCTCATAGTTTAATAATGTATTTCCACCTGTTGGATAAGTTATAGTTTTTAGCAGTCCATATTGTCCAAGGTTGGGCGCAATACTCTGATCAGCCCCATTATATTGTGGAGCAGAAGTATTACTGCTATCAAAAATTTGGGGAATAAGAGTACTATTACTCTTACCATTATAATATCCCCACATATCCCTGGAAAAACTTAATCTTGAAGGAAAGCTTTCTGGATTATTATAGGAAAATTTATGTGAAGAATTACTTTTGTTATTACGGATTTCACTCAGGAATAACCTTGAAACACTTGTACTAAGATAATTAAAAGTAACATCATCTATTACCAGACCATTATGATATTTTTTAATCCCGGTTAGTTTTGAATAATCTCCATTTTGTACTGAATAGCTAAAAACAATTGAGTTATTGTTTGAGTCATATATTTTTTTGATTTGTTTTCCTAATACCTCCTGTTCTGATTCGGCAATAAGTCCGATATTATTTGGCGGTAATGCATAATCTACCATAGGGCAGGAGTTTCCACCATTTGGGCCTGATCCTATATCTCCATATTTCTGTTGTGGTCCTGTGGTGTAGGTCATAGTTTGAGATTGTGACAAAGTATTGGTATAGCTTACATCCTGATACTCGAGAGTGAGTGTTTGACCGTTTACTGCGACTACAGAGGTAAGATACCATGACTGCGGATATTGTGAAGGGATCTGATGCCCTCCAACATTCAGGGTTCTGTTTAGCACATTTTCTACAGCATTAAAATTATATCTTACTCCATTATCCAGAATAATTGAAAATAAGTTTCCATTATCATTCTTTTTTATTTTGTAGTCTTTCTGATTTATCATAAAAATGTTTCCACTTTTACTGATTAGAAACTTTACATTATTACCAGCAAAATTGGCAGTGTATAAATCCGGTTCAGAATCAAAATTGTCTACTTCACAGAATTTGAGATATTCAGTCATTTGTGCAGACGGGCTTTCGAGTAGTGGAACATCACCACTATTGTAGTTACTCTCTTCATCAGGTTTATCTCTTATTGTTCTTGTGATTACTCCCCCTGAAATAAAAGTCCAACCTAACCCAACTGAACCATTTGTTTCGTCAATATTAATTCCATTGGAAGAATAGTTTAAAGAAATTGGAATGCTTACCCCATCTATCGATAATTCTGTAATAGGAATATTGATATTAGGAGAACCTGTAAACATTCCAATAGGAATATTTCCATATTGGCTGAATTTAAATGATTCAGGGCTAGTTGGAGATATCTTAGGAATGTGCTTACCAGCATCATTAGTATTGGTAGTATAATCTTGTGGAGTATTACTTTGGCTATACATTAAAGCAGAAAGAATAATCCCTGCCAATGTTAAAGTTTTTTTCATCGGGTTATTTTTTAATTAATTTAGCGTTAGCCGTTTTATCTGTATCTGTTTTAATTGTGATGAGATAAGCTCCCTGCACCAAAGCCTGGGTATTGATCTTAGTCACTTTGTTCTTGGTTTTCAGATTTTGAAGCTGTCTTCCACTCATATCATACAAAAGAATATCTGCATCCTTGAAATCGAAACCGATTTCTACATACGCATAATCTGAAACAGGGTTCGGATAGATTTTGATGTCATACTTTTCAATCAGCTGATCAACCTCCTTATCTCCCAGTTTCACAATCTTCCAGTTTTCTTTCCCTAATTCTTCAGCACTGGTTCCTGCCAGAATAATAGAGCCGTCTCTGTTCAGCTTTAAGTCTGAAAGCCTTTCCTCTTTTTTTCTGGATTCTCCGGTGATATGCTTTCTCCACTGTTCATTGCCGTTTGGATCAAGGTACAGCATCCAGAAAGTTTCGTCATCGGTCTGTATTCTTCCTTCAGCCTGGGTATAACCTCCCAGCAGAATGCCTTTAGACTTCTCGCTTCCATCTTCCATCTTCCCGCTTATCACACTCATTCCCATCAGAATATCCCTGTTTCCAAAGCTGTAAGACTTTTGGAACCGCTCATTCCCATTTTGATCTAATGCAATAACCCAAAGGTCAGTTCCTTCTTCTATTCCTACCGTTTTATTACCTGATCTTTCTGATCTGGATTCGCCACCAATGACATATCCATCAGAGGTTAAAGCCATTGTTCTCAAATGATCATCGCCTTTTCCGCCAAAGTTCTTTTCCCATTCAATTTTTCCATCTTTTGAGAGCTTTACGATCCAATAATCACCTTCACCGTAGTTTTCTGTTTTTTTAGTACCACCGATACCACTTCTGGAATATATTCCGAGTAATGCTCCTCCATCACGGGTTGGGGTCATCTTTTCTACTTCATCAATCGCCTTACCTCCAAAAATGAATTGGGAGAGTTCTTTTCCGTCTTTGTCTAATTTAACGATAAGTACATCTTTTGAACCGTAGCCTTTTGATGAGTTCTGAACATTACCTGCTACAATGAATCCCTGGTCAGTTGTTTGAATCACGGTTCTTGCCTCTTCATCTGCTGAAGTTCCTATGTTTTTTTGCCAGAGGTGGTCACCAAATTCATTTAAACGGATCAACCAAATGTCTGAACCTCCTTTAGAATCGTCTTTTTTATCCAGCCCTTTACCTGAATAGGAAGTCCCTGAAATCAGAAAACCTCCGTCTTGAGTGGTGACCGTTGAAGATAAATAATCGTGGTTGTTTCCCGAGAAATACTTTTCCCAGATTGGGTTTCCTTCTTGATTTAATTTTATCAAATGGAAGTCATAGCCATTGTTTTGCTTACCTTTAGTAGCCTGAAGCTTATCGCTTTGAATGGAGCTTCCTGTAATCAGGTACTGCTGATCGATGGTGGTGGTGACCTGGCTTAGAAAATCCTGGGTAGAGGATTTGATGTCCTTCTGCCATACCACTTCCTGAGCAGATACGCCCAGGGCTGTGCATAAAGTGAATGCACCGAGATAGATTTTTTTCATTCTATGTTTTCTGAGTTAGTAATTAGTTTCTTAAAACTTCACGAATTTAATACTTTTTAAGACACAAAAATCACTCTTGTGTGCTTTAATGTAAATCATACTATTCATAATCAAATCCTGTTTATTAATATTGAATTTTGTTTCATTCTGATACAAAAATATCTATGCATAGCGACAAAACAGGTCGTATTAAAAATATAAGCTATAATTTCTCACAAAAAAAACCTTTGAAATAATTCAAAGGTCTCATTGGTTCCTGTCTTTAAGAATTTCCTCAATCTCTTCCAGCGAAAATCCTTTGGCTTTCAATAAAATCAGGAAATGATACAGCAAATCTGCGGCTTCATTTTTAAAAAGATCATCATTATTGTCTTTTGCTTCTATAACCAATTCTACGGCTTCCTCGCCTACTTTTTGAGCCATTTTATTAATTCCTCTCTGATAAAGTGAATACGTATAAGAACCTTCGGCTTTCGTATCTATTCTCTGTGATATCTTATCTTCCAGCTCATACATAAATCCTTGAGTATTCCTTTCTCCAAAACAGCTGAAACTCCCTGTGTGACACACTACATTTTTCGGAACGGCTTTAATTAAAATGGTATCCTGATCACAATCTATGTCAATACTTTTTACCGTTAGAAAATTACCGGATTCTTCTCCTTTGGTCCACAGTCTGTTTTTGGAGCGGCTGAAAAAAGTAACAATTCCTTCTTTCTTTGTTTTTTCAAAAGCGTCTTCATTCATGTAGCCAAGCATCAGAACCTGCAGTGTTCTGCTGTCCTGAATGATTACCGGAACAAGCCCGTTATCTTTATTAAAATCTATATTCATCGTACTTCTATTTTCTGAGTTTTTAACTGTTGTTTTAAATCCTGAATTCCTATTTCATTAAAATGGAAAATACTGGCTGCCAAACCTCCTGTAGCTTTTGTTTCATGAAATACTTTAACAAAGTCATCCACCTTACCAGCACCTCCGGAAGCAATCACAGGAATACTGATATTGTCTGAAACAAGCTTTGTAATGCGAAGGTCAAAGCCGTTTTTTGTGCCGTCACCATCCATTGAAGTCAATAGAATTTCGCCTGCTCCTAAACCCGCTGCTTCTTTTGCCCATTCCACGGTAAGAAGCTCCGTTGCTTCTCTTCCTCCTTTGATGTGGACAAGATCTTTATCTCCCACCTGTCTTGTATCAATGGCTACCACCACACACTGACTTCCGAATTCCTGGGCCAGATCAGAGATAAGACCCGGATTTTTTACGGCTGAAGAATTGATACTGATCTTGTCTGCACCTGCTTCTAAAAGCTTTCTTACATCTTCCACAGAAGAAATTCCACCTCCCACCGTAAAAGGAATACTTAGTTCTTTGGCAATCTCTTTTACAAGTTCCACAAAAGTCTTCCTGTTCTCAATAGTTGCTGTAATATCCAGGAAAACAAGCTCGTCTGCTCCTTCCTGCTCATATCTTTTGGCCAATTCTACGGGATCTCCTGCATTTTTAAGGTCTTCAAAATTGATTCCTTTCACCGTAGCTCCGTCTTTTATATCCAGACATGGAATAATTCTTTTCTTAAGCATTTTCAATAAATTTCTGAAGTTGTTGTAAGCTGATTTTTGCTTCGTAAATTGCTTTCCCGATGATTGTTCCGGTACATCCTATATCTTTCATTTTATAGACATCAGTGATGCCTGAAATACCACCGCTTGCCACCAGCTGAACAGAGGTCTTGTCTAAAATCTCAATATAAAGTTCTGTTGAAGGACCTTCCAGCATTCCGTCTTTTGCAATATCAGTACATATTGTGGACTGTATTCCTTTTTCCTGATACTGAAGGATAAAATCAATCACATCATTATCGCTTTCCTCCAGCCATCCGGATGTTTTAATCTTTCTGTTTTCACAGTCTGCCCCCAAAATGATCTTTTCCGCTCCATATTTTTGGATCATTTCATAGCAGAATTCAGGATTCTGAACGGCTATACTTCCTAAAGTGATCTGTTGAGCCCCGGAATTAAATGCTGTTTCAATATCCTGCTGAGTTTTTAAGCCTCCTCCAAAGTCGATATGCAGCGAAGTAGAATGGGCAATATTTTCCAGCACTTTCTGATTGACGATATGCTTTGATTTTGCCCCGTCAAGATCCACCAGGTGAAGAAACTGAATGCCGAAACTTTCAAATTCTTTGGCCACTTCTACAGGGTCTTCATTGTATATTTTCTTTGTGTTGTAATCTCCTTTTGATAGACGGACACATTTCCCGTCGATAATATCAATAGCCGGAATAATTTTCATCATTATAAATTTATAAAGTTCTTAACGATCTGATTTCCTATCATTCCTGATTTTTCAGGGTGAAACTGTACGGCATAGAAATTGTCTTTCTGCAAAGAAGCACTGAATGGCAGGATGTAATCACAGACAGAAGTTGTACAATCTGAAAGCTCACAGTAATAGCTGTGAACAAAATATACATCACTGTTCTTTTCAATTCCTGAAAACAGTGGAGAAACCTGCTCTGAAATAGTATTCCAGCCCATATGCGGAACAATATCCGTTGATGGAAATTTTCTGACATTGATATCAAAAATTCCCATTCCTTCAGTATCTCCTTCTTCATTTTCCTTGCACATCAGCTGCATTCCGAGGCATATTCCTAAAACAGGCTGCTTAAGGCCAGGAATCAAAAGATCAAGTTCTTTTTCCTTCAGCAGTTTCATAGTGGATGAAGCTTCTCCAACACCCGGAAAGATCACTTTATCAGCTTTTAAAATCTGTTCAGGATCATCGGTGATCACAGAATCAACATTCAGCCTGTTGAGAGCATTCTGGACAGAGTTAACATTTCCTCCGTTGTATTTTATTATAGCGATCATATTTATAAACTTCCTTTTGTAGAAGGCAGACTGTAGTTACTATCTGATTGGTTCACTGCCATCTTAACAGCTTTTGCGAAGGCTTTAAAGATGGATTCAATTTTGTGGTGTTCGTTATCTCCTTCTGCTTTGATATTCAGATTGAATTTTGAAGCATCAGTAAAGGACTTAAAGAAATGAAAAAACATTTCCGTAGGCACATCTCCTATCTTTTCTCTTTTAAATTCAGCATCCCAAACCAGCCATGACCTTCCCCCGAAATCAATAGCCACCTGAGAAAGGCAGTCATCCATCGGAAGCAGGAAACCATACCTTTCAATGCCTTTTTTCTTTCCTAAAGCTTTTAAAATAGCTTCTCCCAGCACAATTCCCGTGTCTTCAATGGTGTGGTGCTCATCTACAGCAAGATCTCCGTTCACTTTAATCGTAAGATCCATATTTCCGTGTCTGGCAATCTGATCCAGCATGTGATCAAAAAAGTGAAGTCCGGTTGAAATATCTGATTTTCCGTTTCCATCCAGATTGACTTCAATTTCAATATCAGTCTCATTGGTTTTTCTGGATACTTTAGCCTTCCTCATTCCTGATTTTAAGAACTGATAAATCTCTGACCATCGTGTTGCAGACAGCTCCGCCTCACTATTTAAGTTTTCATTAAGATAAATAGCTTTAGACCCAAGGTTTTTAGCAAGTTGCACATCTGTACTTCGATCACCAATTACATAGGAATTTTCAAGGTCGTAATTTCCATAAATGTATTTCCCAAGCATTCCGACTCCTGGTTTTCTGGTAGGCAGATTTTCAGATTCAAAGCTTTTATCAATTAAAATATCACTAAAAATGATGCCTTCATTTTCAAAGGCTTTCAGCATTTTTTCCTGGGGTTTGATGAAATCTTCTTCAGGAAAACTCTCCGTTCCCAGGCCATCCTGATTGGTGACCATCACCAGTTCGTAATCTAATTCATTGGCGATTTTTGCTAAGTTTTGAAAAACGCCCGGATAAAATTCAAGTTTTTCCAGAGAATCTACCTGAAAATCTGTTGGCGGTTCAATAATCAGTGTTCCGTCGCGGTCTATAAAGAGTACTTTTTTCATTGTTAAATACTTTTCAAAAGGTTAATTAATTTTTCATTTTCTGCACGGCTTCCTACATTGATCCTGATACAACCCTGAATTGCAGGATCTCTTCTGCTGGTTAAAATCTCTTCTTCAAGCATTTTTCCGTATACATGATCTACATTTTCCATTCTGATCAGAAAGAAATTCGCATCCGTTGAAAATATTTTCGAAATACATGTAATCCCTTCAAACTGTTGCTTCAGCCATGTTCTCTCTTCCAGAATACGGTTTACGTTTTCCTGAAGTCTGTTTTTATCCTCCAGTGTTTTCAGAATAAGTTCCTGGCTAAGAACATTTACATTATAGGGAGCTTTTACGGTATTGATAAGGGAGATAATCTCTTCAGACGCATAAGCCATACCTACTCTTGCTCCGGCAATTCCCCACGCTTTGGAAAATGTTTGCAGTATAATCAGATTGGAATATTGATTCAGAAGTTCAATACTTGATTTTTTTCCGGAAAATTCAATATAAGCTTCATCTACCACTACAATCCCGTTGAAATTCTGAAGATAGAATTCAATATCATCAATGCTGTTGCCTGTAGGATTATTTGGAGAGCATAGAAAGAATATTTTAAGAGAAGGATCTTCCGCAGCTTTTAAAAATTTCTCTTTTACAATCTCGAAGTTTTCATCCAAATCAAGTTTCTGCACTTTATTTTCGTTGATTGCCGCATAGAAACCATACATTGCAAAGGACGGGTTCATCATCAGAATGGCATCTTTTTTAGGCTCACAGAAGATTTTGATGATAAGGTCTATCAGCTCATCACTGCCGTTTCCTATGGCGATCTGTGAAGACAGAACGTTTTTAAGCTCTGCAAGTCTCTTCTTAAGCTTTTTCTGGGTAGAATCAGGGTAACGGTTGCATTCTCCAAAAGGACTTTCATTCGCATCCAGCATAACGGGTGTATTAAATTTGTTATTATCCCTGAAACTGATGTAGGGCTGTAATTGTAATATATTGTCTCTTACGAGTGTTTTGATACTGTTATTTTTCATTGTATTGTTTGTTTAAAACTATTTTAAACCATTAAGATGAATTGAGTTACTAAGGATATTGAAGAAAATATCTTCAGATCTTTATTAAGTAGTGAGTTGAATTTAAATGTATTTGGATCTTAACTTTACTTAAACCTTTATTTTCTTAATGGTTCATTTTTGCGCGCTTTCCAACAATTATCATTTTAATCTTATTGATACTGCATTTTTGTGGGCAAACAGACCTTCTGCTTCTGCCATGAGTTCTATGGTTTTTCCTAAATTCTGAAGTCCTTCTTTTGAAAGTTGCTGGAATGTTATTTTCTTCACAAAGCTATCCAGGGATACTCCGCTGTAATTCTTCGCATAGGCATTGGTAGGAAGTGTGTGATTGGTTCCGCTGGCATAATCTCCAGCACTCTCACAGGAGTAGTTCCCAAGGAAAACTGATCCCGCATTCTGAACTTCCGGAATATATTTTTCAAAATTACTAATCGCCAGAATAAGGTGCTCCGGAGCATAAAGATTGCTGAACTCAAGAGCCTCTTTCAGCGTATTGATCAAAATAAAAGAGCTGTTTTTCAGAGCCTGACCTGCAAATTCATTTCTGGGTAATTCTTTGATCTGCTGTTCAACACTCTCTATTGTTTTATCAAACACTTTAAGGTCTGTTGTAATAAAAACAACCTGACTATCGCTTCCGTGTTCTGCCTGCGAAAGAAGATCGGCAGCACAAAATTCAGGAACAGCCTGTTCATCTGCAATCACAAGAACTTCACTCGGACCGGCAGGCATATCGATCGCAACTCCATAACGCTGGGCATATTCTTTGGCTGCTACGACAAACTGATTTCCAGGCCCGAAAATTTTATTGACAGCTGGAATGCTCTCTGTTCCGAAAGTCATTGCAGCAACAGCCTGCGCTCCTCCTGTTTTAAAGATTTCCGAAACCCCGCAAAGTTTTGCTGCATAAAGAATTGCGGGATTAACATTCCCATTCTTATCCGGTGGCGTGCAAAGGACTGTTTCTTTACATCCGGCAAGATTTGCAGGAACTGCAAGCATCAATACCGTAGAGAACAAAGGAGCAGTTCCTCCCGGAATATAAATTCCAACGCTCTCTACCGAACGGTTTTCACGCCAGCAAACAACTCCTTTTGTTGTTTCAATTTTCTGAATTTCCTGTATTTGAGAGGCGTGAAATTTTGAAATATTTTCTTTTGCCTGTTGAATGGCTTGTTTCAACTCCTTATTAATTTGTTTTTCTGCCTCCAGAATCTCAGCTTCAGAAACTTTTATGCTTTGGGTTTCTGCTTTATCAAATTTTTTATTGAATTCTATTAAAGCGCTATCTCCTTTTTTTTCAACTTCTGCAAAAATTTCTGTGATAAGTCCTGAAATTTCTTTCTGTTCCAAAACTGGGCGTTTTACCAGGTCTTTCCAGGTGTCTTTTGTGGGATATCGGTATATTTTCATTGTATTATTTTTAATTGTTTTTTACGTGAAGGCGCAAAGTTTTTAATTCCTATATCTTTTTTAAGGCGCAAGAAAATCTTAGATTTTCAGCAAGTATGTGAGTATTAAACAGCATTCAATTTTATTGCAGATAAAATCTTTGCGCCTTAAAACAGTATTAATTTCATATTCATTACGCCTTTGCATTAACCAACATTTATCATCTTAATAGTCAATATTTTAAATAACCATCTTATCAATTGGAATGATTAAAATATCCTGTGCTCCATTTTCTTTGAGTTCGTCAATCACTTCCCAGAAACGTTCTTCATCAATCACGGAATGTATGCTGCTCCAGCCTTCTTCTGCCAACGGAATCACTGTAGGGCTTTTTAATACCGGAAGAACTTCTGATACTTTCTGTATTTTTTCATTGGGAACATTCATCAGAATATATTTTGAATTTTTTGCTTTTAACACCGCTTTGATTCTGAAGACAAATTTTTCAAGAATCGCCTGTTTTTCAACCGACAATCGAGGTGTTTGAGCCAGCACAGCTTCCGATTTCAGCAGAGTGACGGTTTCTCTTAATCCGTTTTTGAATAAGGTACTTCCGGAGCTTACTATATCACATATTCCGTCTGCCAAACCGATATTTGGAGCAATTTCTACAGAACCTGAAATAACGTGAATATCTGAAACAATTCCTTGATTTTCTAAAAAGTTTTTAAGAGTATTGGGATAAGAAGTAGCAATTTTTTTACCCTGAAAATAAGAGAGTTCATCAGTTTCCACTTCTTTGGGAACTGCCAATGAAACACGGCATTTTGAAAACCCAAGTTTCTGGATTGTTTTGATATTTTTACTTTTCTCAGTCAGAAGATTCTCGCCTACAATAGCAACATCCACTACTCCATCTTCCAGGTATTGCGGGATGTCTGAATTCCGAAGGTACATGATTTCCATCGGAAAGTTATCTACTGAAACTTTGAGCTGATCTTTCCCGTTGTTGACGAAGATTCCGCAGTCTTTGAGAAGCTGAAGAGATTCTTCATAAAGCCGTCCGCTTTTTTGGATTGCAATTTTTAATTTACTCATTTTGCCTTTTTTGGGTCCGAGCAAATAAAAACTGATCTATTGAAATTTCTGAGGAGAATTCAGGAAACAAAAAAACCGCCTATTTACTCAGACGGTTTTAATTATTTTGATTTTAGCACATACTTATTATCAATCAATTCCGTCTAACAGAGATGATGATGATAATGATGTAATGCTAAAAAAGTTGGTTTCATTGTTTGAATTATGATGCAAATGTAGGATTTATTTTTAAAATGCAAAGTTTTTTTAAATTAATTTTTGATAAAAATTCATCAGCTGCTTTGCAATGGGTTCGTCATTAAACTTCTGAACAAACTCGAAACCCTTTTCCTCACGGCGTTTTCTCTCAGATTCATTTTCCCAGAGAAATTTTAATTTGGCCCGGATATCAAGATCGTTCTCAGGATTCACATACACAGAGTCTTTTCCACCTGCTTCAGGCAGACAACTGGTATTGCTGGTAACGACCACAGTTTTGGAGAAAAGAGCTTCAATAACCGGGATTCCGAAGCCTTCAAAGAAGCTTGGATAGACAAAAATATCTGCCAGTTTATAGAGGCAAGCCAGCTCATCCATAGAAACTCCTTCCAGGAAAAGCACCTGTTTTTCCATTTTATTCTTTTTCAGGAAACTTTCTATTTTCTGGTAATATTTGGTCTTTCTTCCTACGACTACAAGAGGAATTCCTGTACCGTTGACTGCTTTTACAACATTTAAAAGGTTTTTGCGGTCTTCGATAGTTCCAACATTCAACACAAACCTTTCCGGAAGCTTAAATTTCTCTTTGACAGCTTCCATTAATTCCGGAGACTGCTGCTCTTTGAAAGCATGATGACATCCCTGATAAATGACTTCAATCTTTGTCTCAGGAACTTTTAAATACCGGATAATATCTCTTTTGGTCTGTTCTGAAATAGCAATAATTTTGTCAGCGGTGTCAGCCGCTTTTTTGAATTTCCAGAAATGAATCTTTCTATCAAAAAAAGAATAATACTGAGGATATCTTACAAAGATCAGATCATGAATGGTAACGACCTTTTTAATAGGCTTTGGATCCCATTTTAAAGGAAGTTCGCCCGATAATCCATGGAAAATATCTGCTCCCTGTTTTTGGGCATCTTTACCCATTTTTAACTGGCGGGAAAGGTTTCCTTTTGAGGTTTCAATAAATTGAACATTCGGACGTTCCAGAATATCTTTCCCACGCTCCGATTTGTTTTTGTTGAGTAACAGATATTCATTGTCCGGTTCATACTCTGAAAGGATTCTTATAAGATCCCTCGAGTAATTTCCAAGACCGGATGTATTGTGGAAAAACCGTTTTGCATCAAAGGCAATCTTCATCGTTCTATCTGTTTTTGAAATTCCTGAAATGTACCGAATGGATGTCCTTTTTCTTTCAGCCAGCCTACAAAAGAATCAAACCTTTCCACCATATCTTTTCCTGAATTTTTTACCGTAAATCCGGGAAGTTTAAAGGCTTCATCTTTAATTTCTGCAAATTCCCACGGGTGGAAATAAATGTTCAGATACTGATCTTTTTTCAGACAGTCCGAAGCCAGTTTCCTGTAGAAAAATAAAGGAAAATTGTGAAAACTTAACCAGAATAAAGGAATTCTGAAATTAGGAGAAACCGATGCCGGAACCTGCGTTACATTTCCTTCTTTGAAATAGGTTCTGGATACTTTTAAATTATTATATCGTCCCGGCAAAAATGTCGGATTGATGGATGAATTGTAAGAATATCCTGCTTTTTCCACTTCTTTTTCGTCTACAGGCATCATTCTCGGCATTCTTAATCCGGTAACCTTTGTGGAGAATAATTCTTCCAGTCTTTCTCTTGATTCTTTGAGGTGTTTGTCTTCAAATTCTGAATGAAACCAGGTGTGAGAAGCCAGCTCATGGCCTTCCTGTAATAACCTTTCAATAAGATGTCTGCTGTTTTCTGCAAAAACTACGGTGGAAAAAAAAGTAGCTTTAGCATTATGTTTTTTAAGGATATCAAGAATTCTCTCTAATCCTGTCTGTGAAATTGAAATCTGCTTTTCAAAGGGAATTTCACCCTTATATTCTAATGGCATATCAAATTCTTCAATGTCAAAACTCAATAAAACCATTTTAAAAATTTTTGTTTTTAATAATATAATTAGGTCTGTTTTTCACCTGCTTGAATATTTTACCTAAATAAATCCCCATAATTCCGAGGATAATCAGCTGAAGTCCTCCAAAGAAAACAATAGTCATAATCAATGATGCCCATCCCGAAATCTCTGTTTTTGCAATAAATGAATGAATAACGTATGCTCCATATCCAATAACTGAAAGCGCAGAGAATAAAAATCCCAGATATGCAGCCAGATAAAGAGGTTTCACGCTGAAAGCTGTGATTCCCGTAAAGGCAAAAGTAAACATTTTTTTAAGGTTGTAACTGCTTTTCCCTGAGAGTCTTTCTGCTGCAGTAAAGTCGATTCCAGTTTGTTTGAAACCCATCCAACTGGTTAATCCTCTGAGGAACAGATCATCTTCATTGAAGTTTCTCATGACTTCAACAGCGCTTGCATCCAACAGTCTGAAATCTGAGCCGCCACCTTTCGTTAAATTAACATCGGATAAACTTGATAAAAGCTTGTAAAATAGGTCTGATGTTATTCTTTTAAAAAATGAAATCTCTTTGGGATACGTTCTAAAGGTAAAAACTACATCATAGCCTTCTTCCCATTTTTGAATCATTTCAGGAATAAGAGCCGGAGGATGCTGAAGATCTCCATCCATAGAAATGACTGCATTTCCGTGGGCATTGTCTATTCCTGCTTTTACAGCGGGCTGATGTCCAAAATTACGGGAAAATTCGATAAATTTTACTTCATCATATTGACTGGAAAGTTCTTCTAATTTTTGCTGCGTATTATCCCTGCTGCCATCATTCACAAATATGATTTCAAAGTCATAATTGTTCAAACCATCAAAAACTTCTTTAATTTTCTGATGGATCATGGCCACGTTTCCTTCTTCGTTATAAGCGGGAATTACAATTGAAATTTTCTTCATATGTATTAATTCAGGCTGTAATTTTTCTCAAAATCTTTAGTCAGAAGTTCATAAGTTACTCTCAACCAGATTACAATACAAGGTACGGCTTTTAATGAATATTTGATGATATAATTCTCTTTTACAAATTTCGGGAACAGATCCGAAGTGGAGAAACATGTGAAAATAATAACAAAAACCAGTAATCCAATAATGAATGGTGTTCTTTCTTTCTGAAGGAAAAACCAGATCAGCACTCCTACCACCGCAATAATATAGGTTGGAGATTCTGAACTGGAGCTGAACAATACTAAAAACAGTAATGTGGAAGCCAGAATCATCAGTTGGAAAGCATAGTGCTTATATTGCTTAATTCTGATGTATGGCAAAGCAAAAAGCGGTAATCCGCCTGCTAAAAATACAAGATTTGAAATGGATGCATCTCCTAAAATTCTTCTTACAAATCCCATCAAAGAGATGTCCTGCATATTTCCCAGCACCTGATTTTCATTATTCTTCTCTACAATAGACTGAAACCAGTCTGAATAACACTGAATCACAAACTGTGGACTTGAATAGGCCATCGGAAGGACGAAAAACAATAGAGCAATAGCAACTCCTGAAAGAATAAATTTGGTTTTGTTTTTAATAAAGAAAAACTGTGTCAATCCTACAATTCCGTAGATTTTCACGAATATTCCTATTAAAATTGCAGTTACAGATTTTACTTCTTTTCTTTCGTAAATATACACTGCAGACAACAGCAAAAGACCTGTGAGTGCTACATTGAACTGCAGACTTAAAGCAGCAGTAATATATTCCTGAAGACAAAGCAAACCAAAGATTGCTTTTTTGCTGTCTGAAAAGGGCAGTTTATAAATTCCGTAGATAAAGATGAAAGTATTGGCAATATTCCAAAGTGAAATTCCAAGCCAATCCGGCATCATGGCAAATGGAGCAATCAACGCACTGAAAAATACCCCATAATGGTTCAGATCAAAATAAAGATCAGGATAATGGATAAACAGGTTTTTCTGATGAATCGTATTAAAGAATACATTTTTAAAAATCAGATAATTATTAATCGCATAATCTCCTCTCAGGTATTTGGAAATTGCTGTAACAACGGATATAATAAGATAAACCCCAAATATGTATTTAGGGTTTAATAATATTTTAAGAAATTTTTCTTTCAAGATTGTTGTATTAGATTAAAATAGTAATCTTACACCGCTACATTATTATCTCTCAGTGCATCATTCAGAGATGTCTTCTTATCGGTAGATTCTTTTCTCTGACCGATGATCAGTGCACATGGAACCTGATATTCTCCAGCAGGATACTGTTTTGTATAGCTTCCAGGGATTACTACTGAACGTGCAGGAACTCTTCCTTTGATTTCAACAGGAGTATCTCCTGTAACGTCGATAATTTTTGTAGAAGCGGTTAATACTACATTGGCACCCAATACGGCTTCTTTTTCTACGTGAACTCCTTCTACAACGATACATCTTGAACCGATAAAGCAGTCATCTTCAATGATTACCGGAGCAGCCTGTAAAGGTTCCAATACACCCCCAATACCAACACCACCACTCAGGTGAACGTTTTTACCGATCTGTGCACAGCTTCCTACTGTAGCCCAGGTATCTACCATTGTTCCCGAATCTACATAAGCACCAATATTCACATAAGAAGGCATCATAATTACACCCGGAGCAATGTAAGCTCCTTCTCTCGCTACTGCATGTGGTACAACTCTCACCCCTTTTTCAGCATAACCTCTCTTCAAAGGCATTTTATCATGAAATTCAAACGGACCTACTTCAATCGTTTCCATTTTCTGGATCGGAAAATACATTACTACAGCTTTTTTCACCCATTCATTTACCTGCCATCCGTTTTCTGTAGGTTCTGCAGTACGAAGTTCCCCTTTATCAACTAAAGAAATAACTTCTCTGATTGCCTTCTGGCTGTCTTCATTCTGCAATAATTCTCTGTTGTCCCAGATATTTTCAATAGTTTGTTGTAATGACATGTTTCTTATTTAAATTAGTTTGAAAAATTATACTGCCCAAAGATACAAAAAAGTTCAGCAAAACTGTTTTTAACATTGTGTTTTAATAAAAGGTGAACATACGCTTCACGGTCTTTTTATAGGTCTTGTAAATTTCTCCGTGTTCCTTTAGAAGGAACTCTTCTTCAAGCCTGATCTGAATCTGCATTAAAATATTTCCCGTCAGAAGAAAAGCAAAAGCAATTACAGTAGGGAAAGCAAGGAAAAATCCAATAAGACTGATGGTCATTCCCAGAAATATGGGATTTCTTGAAAATCTGAATAATCCGTGAGTTACCAGTTCTGTTTTTGCTGAGTTATCAATTCCAATCCTCCATGAGTTTTTCATTTGTAACTGGGCTATGATCACCCAAATCAATGCAAAAATCATTGATATAATTCCTGTGTACTGAAAAATATCATATTCCAGCACATTGATTTTAAAAGCAGAGAAAATTTCTTTCGGAAAAAATAAAAGTAGCATTGTATAGATAAACAAAGCAAATAAAATCAGCTTAAAATACAATCCCACAAGTCCGTATGCGGAATCATCTTTAGGAAGAACGTCAGGATTTTTTCCAATTTGTTTAGCCACTTTGTAGCTAATGCCAACAAATGAGACCAAAAAGAAAATGATGAAGTAAAAAGGGATAAAAAATCTGATAAAATCTGCCATATGATAATAGTTTTGGGCAAATTTGCTAAGTTTTGTTATGCAATGCTATTGCAATGATTGGGGACTTTATTGGAATTGATGAAATTTGCAATTGTAAGCTTAGAAATTCCTATCCTCCGGAAGTGATGAAAATTCAAAGAATTTTTGACGGGTGGTTTAAAGAAGATGATGATATAAGTTTTGGCTAAAGCCGGTTGATTTCTTTTTTTCGATTAAACGGGCTAAAGCCCATTTCTATTGATAGAATATTTACAAAACTCTTTGAGCATGAAGATAGGCCTTATTCCAGTATTTTTCGTTCAGGGATGAGATGATCACACCTTTTGAGGTAGAAGCATGAATAAATTTCACTTCTCCGTCAGGACCAATATCATGAACAATTCCCACGTGAGATACTCTGCTTCCTCCGGCTGTTGCAAAAAACAACAGATCACCAGGTTTTACGTCTCTTATATCAATATTCTTTCCGGCTTCGGCCTGATCAGAAGATCTTCTGGGAAGATTAAAATCATTTTCTTCAAATACTTTTACCGTAAATCCCGAACAGTCGAATCCTGACGAAGTATTGCCTCCGAATTTATAAGGTGTCCCGATATACTTTTCTGCATCTTTCAGAATATCATTGATTGATCTGGAAACACTACCATTAAATTTGGAATCCAGCTTTCTGAGATTTTCGGTTTTTGCAATGGTTTTCGTATTTGATTTTTTACTTCCTGAAGCACTTTTCGAGGATCCGCAGGATACTACAAAGACTGAAGCTGCTAATACCGCAACAATCTGCTTTATGTTCATTTTTTGTTCAAATAATCCCGTTTCCATACTCTTCTGATTTATAATTAATTAACAAAACATACACAAATATACATTTTATATTTTAATTATAAAATAACTATACTACAACTATATGATAAACATAAGTTAAAATTTTGATTTTCATTATTTATTGGTATATTTGATTTCTATTTTCAAGATATGGCAACCTATGAAAGTGTAATCAAGATCACCGGAGCGGTGGGAGATCTGGTATTTTATACTCTGAATGGCAAAAATGTGGTTCGGAAGAAAAGCGGGTTCAATAAAGCTGCCTTTAAAAAAAATCCTTCGTATGAGAAAGTGAGACAGAACAGTTCTGAATTCGGCCACTGTTCCAGAATGGGGAAAATTATCAGGAAAAGCCTGGAAGTATATATTAAAGAAGCAGGTGATCCCCTCCTCTACCAGAAGTTTGCAAAGGTAATGACGATCATTAAAGATTTAGATACACTTTCTGAAAGAGGAAAAAGAACGGTTGAAAATGGTTTAAAGACTGAAGAAGGAAGAAAAATTCTGAGAGAATTTCAATGGGGTGCAATTAATAATCTTTCTGATGGTGTAACAATGAAAGATCATGTTCTGTATAAAAATGATCATTGTACATCAGACCATGGAGTGATTTTAACTTTAAAACTGGATTCTGAAAATTATAGTATCGAAAGTAGTAAGGAAATAATCCGCTGGAATCAGCAACAAGATAAGTCTTTTAAAAAATACTTTTCCGATAATGATCTTTTGCTCTATTTTGTAACATTAAAGAATGAAAATGACAAGGTTACCCATATAGGATTTGTTTAAATAAAAAAAGTCTGCAGTAGATTCTGCAGACTTTCTTGTTTTATTTCTTTTCTCCTTTCCAGCTTCCTGATATTGCAGGTATTGGAAGTGAGTTGGACCAATTTCCGTTTCCTTTTTTTTCTTTCGTTAACGTTCCTTTGAAATCTCCTTGTGAAGGAAGCCCTACTCTGGCGTTAAGATCTCCTGTCTCACTTAAATTTCCGGTAATACTGTAGTTTTCATTATTCACATCGGAATGCATTGTCCCTACTACTTTGCCGCTCTCATCTACCACAAAATTCCAAACTCCTTTATCTGCTCCTTCATAAGAACCAGACCATGTTCCTACATAATCATAAATAGTATCATCATCAGAGCTGCACCCGATAAATAAAAACGCTGTTAATAAAAGTAAAAAAAGTTTCTTCATAGTTTCAGTAGTTTTATAACATAAAATCCTGTTATTCTCCTGCGCTTTCTTCCTAAAAATCCAGTTACAGAGAATGTTTCTTAATATTTATTATTTTTTTGTTCCGTGCAAATCTACTAATTTTTTTATTCAGATTATCTGAATTTTAATCAGCATCCAATATGTTTATTAAAAAACAACATATTTTGGCTAAAATACAAATATTTTTCAAACAAATACAAGGTCTATAAATTTGACTTATTCTAAAAATATGGTTAAAAAATAATAGTAATGAGCTCAATATTCGTTTATAATTATATTAATATTTGATTTAAAGCTATTTTTATTTCTATTTTAAAGATATTTCTTAACTTAGTGAAAAAATAAACTTTTAAAAATTTACATGAAAACAAAAACACTATTTTTAGCAGCATTTGTTATTTGTAGCAGCTCAAAAGCGCAAGTTGGGATTAATACATCTACTCCGAGCCATACTTTGGATGTAAATGGCCTGGTAAGAGTAAGAGGACTTTCAAATGCTGAAAAAAAAATTGTTGCAGCAGATGCACAGGGAGTTTTAACTCTTATTTCTCCAGAAGAAATTTTTGCGCCAAAGGCTATACTAAACACATCAACCTCTTCCAATGAACAAAGATCCACTGTATACGAAGGAAAATGCTTTCAACCTGGTGACAATGCTTCTTCCTGTACCGTTTCTGTAAACCATTACTCCTCTTGTGCTGGGTTCACCAGTCCTGTAGATACTCAAATTATTGTGGGACAAGGTATCAATACCGGCAACGGACAGTTTCTAGGCACCTGGACTGCCCGATATGTTGATAATAAAGGTTTTACCGGCACAGCTCCTGTTGCTAACCAAACGGCACCTGACTATCCCAGAATCTCATATCCAAGTACCAATACAGCCAACTACCTAGGAAACGGAAACTTTGCTGGTCAATGTAATACAGATCTGGTAACTACTATTAACCAGAGTACCGGAGATATAAAAGTAGAGTCTGTAAAGCGAAGCATGTACGCACACCTTGTATACCTTATTAATATTGCCCGCTCCAGATCTTTATAATAGTTGATATTTGATTTCAAAAAGACAGCCCCAATATTTTCATTGCGGCTGTTTTTATTTTTTTCAAATCCAGTTTATTCGGTTGGAATTCCTGGAGGAAGTAAAAAGAACTATAAAAGGTTAGCCCTAATTAAGGGGCTATTGTTTAATATTGCTTTTTCTTTTCAGAAAATTAAAATCATAGAAGAAAAAATAAATGCATCAAAAAGATCCAATAGAAAACGTTCAACCGAGAGACTAAAAAAAATTGATAATGTCTCCGTTACTATTTTCCGGGGTTTTATGAAATTTTGAAAATCTTCGGGCGCTTCTCTGTTCTGTAATAGTACTATCCCATAGAAGTAATCTTCCCGTATAGAGTTACATGATTGTAATATAATTTCACACAAGAATAGGATTAATTGAGAAGTTATTCAATTGAAAATGGTTACTTTTACTGCGCTGAGCGTATTTCCCCTTTAATTCAATTCAATAAAAACTACAAAATATTTGTAAATATCAATTAAATACTTACTTTTGTACCACTTTAAAATAAAGACGGGGGATTGGCGCAGTTGGCTAGCGCGTTTGACTGGCAGTCAAAAGGTCACGGGTTCGAATCCCGTATTCTCCACAAAAGAGCTGTAACACATTGAATTACAGCTCTTTTTTTATCAAAGTTTGTTTTTTTAAATTCTACAATTCCAATAGTATAAAAAAAGCATAGAGTTTATCTCTTTTAATCCTGTGATCAAGCTTTGTCTGCAAGGGATGAACTTTGAAGAGAAAGAAATGTCTGTAAAGCTGCTTATTGCAGAACCAACAGAAAATTTCGAAAATCATCCCAATGTTACAGATAAAAAATTTCCTGGAAACCCAAGGCAGTCTTATCGTTCTCAGGTGCCTTTGAAAATGACCAGAGAAATCACCCGACTTTAGCAGAAATATTCACTGCTCAGAAAGAAAAATCAAGAGCATCAGCAGAAGGTCTGAAATTGGAATGCATTGCCGCTGTAAAATAGTCACAGAACACCTGATAAACTGCAGAATAAGGATCTGTAGCACGGATTCCAAGCTGTGTATAAGCAGTAAGGATATGATGGGATAATTTGTGGACCAGCTCTACCCCATATTCATGAATCTCGTTTTGTTTATCCTCAGAAATTTCTTTCTGATCATCAAGTATATTTTCTACTTCTCTGGCAATATATAATACTTTATCCAAATTCTTTTCAACAGATTCTGCAAAATTTTTGAAATTGATCCCAGGACGAATACATTCTGCTTCTTCAATAAAATGAGAAGCCATTCCCAGATAATTGACCAATAGCGTCAGATCCGCAAAAACCCGAAAAGGAATACTGTCTAGAATATCATTCGTGAAAAAAGTATCATAAACAAAACTGTAATCTTCGCTTACAATGACATTTTCAATGGTGAACGAATAGGTTCCGCTGGCTTTCATCCCCATAGACTTCCAGTTGGGGATAATCTGAGCCTGCTCCTTTGGAATAATGAATGAGTGAATAGTCTCCTTACCGTCTTTATCCATTATAGGCTTCCCGTTTTCCGTAACCTTGGCATTTAATGTAAAATGGGTCAGATGAGGTGCTCCTGTTGCAAAATTCCATAAACCGTTTATCAAATAGTTGCCGTTATCTTTTTTTTCTGCAGTTCCGCCAATCATTCCGCTTCCGCCAAAGCAGGTTTCAGAATGGGTAAAGAGTAACTGAGCTACTTCTGGTTTGATATTTCTGGAAAAATAATTCGCTCCTGCACAAAGCGTCAGCATCCAGCCGAAACTTCCATCGGTTTCAGCCCAGCCAAATAATGCTTTAAGTCCTTCTTCAAAACGATAGCCGAGTCCTCCATATTTTTTGGGAACCCAGATTTTAAGTAATCCTTCCTCATGAATATATTGTATTACCTCACCAGAAATTAGAGAAGCTCCATGAAGTTCGTGTCTGATCTCTTTACTACTCAGCATTGGCTTTGGATTTAATAATTTTTTGCCATTCTATATATCCGGAAATCGCTACTAAAAATAAAAACGACGTTAAAACAGCATATAGATATAATTCTTTATGAATCATCAAAGGGATGGAAATGATATTACTGACATTCAGTATCACCCAGTTTTCAATTTTTCTTCTTGCCATGAGCCACATTCCTGCCCAGGCAAAAGCACTCACCAGAGAATCCCAAACAGGAACATCCGAATCGGTAAAATAAGTAAGAAAAGACCAGAATAAGATAAACGTTCCCAGAACAATTCCTCCTGTAATCCATTTTTCTGTGGTGGTGGTAATGGAGATTTCCATTTCGGATTTCTGTTTCCCGAATTTCCAGTACAGCCATCCGTACATACTCATAATCAGATAATAAAGATTTAAGGTAAATTCAGCATAAAGCTTTGAAGTAAGCATCACATACAGCGTAAGTAGAATGCCTGCAATTCCGAAAAGATAGTTGTTAACATTGTTTTTACGGGCCAGTAAAACCTGAATGACTGAAAATAAGACTCCAAACCATTCCGGTAAGGTAATTTGTTTTAAAATGTCCTGCATCATATTAATTATTAGAAATCAAATGATGAGATGATAAATAATCAATCCCTACACCGGCATTATCCGGATCAGGTGTGGAAGTATATTCCTGGGTATCATCTCAGCCACTTTTATCTGTAGCACCCCATTGTTGGGGCAAAGGTGCAGTTTTTTTGTGGAAAAAGAAAGGACTTCAGTCTTTTTATTTTGAAATGGAATATCCTAACTCATCCATTACAATAAGTATTTTATTCTTTACAAACTAACCGGAATGTAAGATTAATACGCTCCTTCATAGAGATTACAGACTTAGCAATCCTATGTTCCCAGTTTTCCTGAAGATCTCCTTTCATAATCAATAATGAACCGTGAGGAAGCGGCAGGCTGTATTTACTCGGATGATGGTCTTTTTTTCTGAAATCAAAGTTTCTGGTCTGCCCTAAACTTACTGATGCAATCACAGGACGTTTTCCGTATCTGCTTTCTTTATCTCTGTGCCAGGCAACAGAATCATTATGATCTCTGTAAAGATTCAGCAATACAGAATTGAACTTATAACCGAATGTTTCTTCTATCCTTTCTTTTAAAGAAAACAGTTCAGGGGTCCAGAGGTTATTGTCTACTTCACCATTTCCTGATGGATAATCCGTTTTAGGATCACCATACCAGGCTGTTAAGCGTGGTGTAAGAACCGTTTTATCATACATTTTCTGAGTACGCTGTTTCCAGGGTACTGTTTCAAGCAGATGGTTTTTAAGATCATCCGCTTCATCCTGATTCAGAAAATGCGCTTTGTATTCCAGAAGCTCTTTCGGAAATTCATATAAATCTTCTGAATGGAACAAACTGAGCTGAGTCATTTTTTATTTATTTAAATAAAAGAAAGGCTTATGTTATTTGAGTAAAAAACCTGATACAAATAATATCTGCAAATATATAAATAATGATACAAAATAAATCAAACCCTAAATGTCATTAGAAAAAAATACTTTCTGGTGGACTTTCAGATGAATTGCATCATTATTTTTATTCGTTAAAAACAATACTCTTTTTTGCATAATTCACTTTTATAACAAATTGTAAATTAAAGATCTGAAATAATTAATATGCTCAAAAAAATCAGTAATAATGCATTATACACATACAATAGGAAATCACTTCGTTAAGATTTAATACTTAATTCAAAAATAATTATTCATCTTTGCAGCCTTAAATTCAAAAACGCTAGTTTATTTCATGAGCATTATTTTTAAAAAGCGACTAATTATAGCGCTTGTATTACCTACGGCAGCCTTATATTATGGGCAGAGTACGAAGGATTCTTTAGAGAAATCTAAATCTATTGATGAGGTGATGTTGGTGGGTAGAAACCTTTCCCAAACAGCCAAAGAAAGAAAAACTCCTGTTGCAGTTTCCAATATTAAGGCAGCAGAAATTCAGGAAAAACTGGGAAACAGAGAATTCCCTGAAATTATGAAGTCTACCCCATCCGTTTACGTTACCAAAGTAGGTGGAGGATTCGGAGACAGCAGAATTAACATGAGAGGCTTTGACGGGGCAAATATTGCAGTGATTATCAACGGGCAGCCGGTGAATGACATGCAGGGAGGTACGGTGTATTGGTCAAACTGGACAGGATTGGCTGATATTGCAAGCAATATTCAGATCCAGAGAGGTTTGGGAGCTTCTAAATTTGTTGTTCCTTCTGTAGGAGGAACCATCAATATTGTAACCAAAGCTACGGATTCTGAGCAGAAAGCAATGATTAAAGGAGAAGTTGGTAATGATAACTACTCCAGAATATCTGCAATGTACTCTTCCGGTTTAAAAAACAAATGGGGAACAACCGTATTACTTTCCCGCTGGCAAGGTGACGGATACATCAATGGAACAAAAGGAGAAGGTTACTCATGGTTTTTCTCTACAGGGTTTAAGCCTAATGAAAAGCATGCGTTCAATTTAATCGCTACCGGAGCACCACAGGTACATGATACGAGAAGATCTTCGGCAACCGGAGCAAACGTAGCAACGCTGCAACAGTTTGAAACCTACGGAAGAAGATACAATCCTCAAACAGGAATGCTGAATGGCTCTCAATTCAATTTAGCACCTAACTTCTATCATAAGCCTATTGCATCCCTGAACTGGGACTGGACGATGAATGACAATCTGAAGTTATCTACCGTTCTTTATGGCTCATGGGGACGTGGCGGCGGAGGAACAGGACTTAATGGTTCTATCAAAAATGCAGCCGGACAAACCATGAACTTCATGAATTATGGCGCTGGCGGAGATGGTACCATCAACTGGGATATGATTTATCGTTATAACAGAGGCGGTATGGTAACCGATTATAATGGAAATAACTTCCAGAAATCTACCTTTACAGCACCTGCTGGCTCTCCTGGTGATTATAACGGACAGTATGTATCTACCCTTAACGGAACCAGCGGTATCGTGAGAAAGCAAAGTATCAATGCTCATGACTGGTATGGTGTGATTGCAGATCTTAATTATAAAAAAAATAACTGGACTTTTAACGGAGGTATTGATCTTAAAACATACAAAGGAGCATTATATGATATTGTAACTGACATGTTAGGATCAGATGCATTATTTGTTACTGGTACAGCCAATGCTCCAAAAGGTTACTATATCAATCAAACCGTAAAACCGGAACCGCTTACCAAGCTAAAAGATGCTCAGAAGGTATCTATCCACAACGAAGGTCTGGTAAAATGGGCCGGGATCTATGGAATGGTAGAATACAGCTCTGAAAAACTAAGTGCATCTGTTCAGGGGTCTGTTTCTGAGCAATATTACAAGAGAAGAGACTATATGTTATATACTCCGGGAAATCAGGAGACAAAATGGTATCACAAAACAGGTTATATTGTAAAAGGAGGTGCGAATTATAATATAGATGATCACCATAATGTATTTTTCAATACAGGGGTAATTTCAAGACAGCCGTTATTCAACGCTTTATTCCCTTCAAACCAGAATATTTATAACGATGCAAAGAATGAAAGAATCTTCTCTGTGGAATTAGGATATGGTTTCAAATCGCGTTATATCGATGTGAATATCAACGCTTACAGAACACAGTGGGACGACCGGTTTATTTCCAGAACGTTCAATGCTACGGCAGCAGATGTTGCTAAATTCTCCCAGCTAAGTCTTGGAAATGCTTATTTCTACAATGCACTGAATGTAGGCCAGCTCCACCAGGGAATCGAGCTGGAAGCAAAGGCAAGACCTTTGGCTAACCTTAGACTGAGAGGAATGGTATCATTGGGTAACTGGAAGTATAAAGGAAATGCCAACTTCAACATCCTTGATGTTCAGAACAACCAGGAAATCACAGGAGCTACAGGAACAATCAATATCAAAGACCTGAAGGTTGGAGATGCAGCCCAGACAACAGCAAGCATCGGAGCGGATTACAATATCACCAAAGCTTTCAGCATTGATGCCAACTGGGAATATTATGACAAGCTTTATGCTCAGTTCAACCCGATCAACTTCCTTACTGAAGCCGCAAGAGAAAAAGGAATTGTAAAATTGCCAAGCTACCATTTATTTGATGTAGGAGCTTCTTACAAATTCACACTTGATGCTAAAAAATCTTTAACATTAAGAGCGAATGTATACAACTTATTCAACAAATATTATATTTCTGAATTGAGCTCCAATATTTTTGCAGGTGATAAAATTGCCAATGGTCCGGATGCCGGAAAAACTTACCAGGAAGCTGGCAGAGTATATCAGGGCGTTGCAGACGGCAATACAGGATTCCTTGGTTTTGGAAGAACCTGGTCTGTTGCAGCCACTTTGAGGTTCTAAGCAGCCTTATCTGAATAAAACAAAGAGTTGTAATTGTAATGATTACAACTCTTTTTTATTGTTAAACTTCAGCGGGTTTACTGCTCAACTCCATATCTATCCGATAAGCCAGATGCTCATGCATTTTTTCTACAAAATGGAGTTCAGCGTTCAGGATCTTAGCTGTTGATTTTTCAAAATTGTATTTGATTTTGATGCTGAATTCAAACTGATCAATAGAAAAATATTTCTCCTTTTCATAAAGCTTTTTGATATGGTCTTTCATAAGTTCGTCCTGATTGTTCAGTACGGAATGAAACTCTACAAAAAGGTTGTTGTTTTCTTCTTCAAGCTTTACCAGTTTCAGCTGATAGTTATATTCTACCCCATCAATCAGCCTTGAGTGAATAGCTGACGGACTGAATAGAAAACTGTAATATTCATTAGGAGGAAATATAAGGTTATAAACTTCCGGCAGTAAAAGAATGTATTGCAGATTCTTCTTCAATTCGACATCAAAGTTTTTCAATCCCTTTTCATAATTTGTAATCAACTTATTCTTATCCTTTTCCTCCGGGAAAGTATTGGCCAGCTTACTCTCTTTCCATTCTTCCCAATTTTTCCAAAGATCAGCTTTATTTTCAACGGAAAGGATTTTGCCACTGGTATCCCTTTTCAGCTGAATAGTACGGGAAATATCTGCAAGGGCAATACTTTGCAGCAGAAAAGGTTTCATCACATGATCTTCAGTATCCCCTGTGATTTCCTGTAGTTTTATGGTCGTATTTATATCATGATCTCTTTTTTCCTGTTCAATAATAATATCTGATGAGGTTTTTAAAGAAATTGCAGGGTTTTCTTTACCCATCAGAAATGTATTCTCAACATTCAGAATATACTCCTGTGAAAATTTTTCAAGCCGAAGAAGAGGAATATTTTCCCCGAATAAAAAATTTGAAATACTCATTTCATTAAAATTGTGTCACTGAATGGTTTTTCATCGTTAAAGATCATAATATGATATTCTTTATTATGTTCAAAGGCATATTTTGCCAAACTTTCAACATCTTTTGCCGCCTCTTTTTCTTTTTTTGATGATTTTTTTTCTATTATTAAATCATTAATATTATTCTCTTCATCATAAGCCCACACCTGATCTCCAATTCTGATGTCTTCGATATTTTATTTATTTTTTTTACTTTCCGCTATCATCTGATCTAATAAATCATCAAACTCATTTCTTTCCGGATTGACATCCATATAATTGAGTGTAAAATTTTTTTTCAGATAATCAAGAAGTTCTTCACCAACTAATAGCGACTTTTCTGGGCCAATAATGATATCGTCAAAATCATGCTTTCCAATAATCTTCATCCAGTAAAATTCAGGTAATGATTTATTCAATTGGTAGTTATCGTTGAAGTACTCATCTTTAGTTACGATCATTTCTGAAAACTCAAATCCTGTGAATTTTGTTGTCTGTAATCCGGTTTTGAGCTTTTCAGTAACAATATAACAAGGATGGCATTCCATTAGGTCATCACCTAACCAGTCTTCAAGTTGGATATGTAATTTTATGACTGTTAAAAATGGAGCTTCTTTCTCCAGAAATTCAGTTTTTTCGCCTAGCCCAACAATAACTTCTGGCTGGATTGTTTGATATGTTTTCATATAATTGATATTTCTTATTTTAAATTGGTGGATCAAAAAGGTGTCCGAATTTTTTGTCTATTGCATTTGCATAATTTAATACTTGTTCTTTTGTTGGTATTATACCTGCATCATCAAATTTTTTATAAAATTTATTCCATTCTTTTCTAATAGTACTTAAATGTAGTGTATTATTTACGCTTTTGGGAATACCTCGTAAATTGTCTAAGGAATGCATAAATTCCTTATCAAATAGTCCTGTCCATTTTTTTAACACTTGTTGCTCTACGGCATGGTGTACAACTACTTTTCCTTTTAATAATGGATTTGCTTTAAAGAAAGTCGTATGATAACAAGCATTTAGAACTAATAAGCCTTCTGTGCCAACAAAATAGCAATGATCATCCTCTACTTCAAAGTTATAAACTTTAGCAATATCAGGAATATAATTTAGTGAAATTACTTTGGCTATTGTTTGATTGTATGTAAATAATGTTTCGCCTGCTTCTATCTGTTCTGCATCTTTAAATTGCCCATTTATAAAGAAAGGATGAGTACGTGTTGTTTTAATTATCTCCTTTTCGGTTTCAAGTTCAAGTGTTTCTTTAACATTTTCTTCATGTAAATGGATGACTCGTTTAATTGTTATTATTTTTTTTTGTAGATCATAGCTAAAAACCTCATCATTTATTTTAATGTCTTTTATTTGTCTTAAACCATTAGGAGTATGAATTAAAGTATCTCCTGTAAAACAAGCTTTTACAAAAAAACAGCCTATTTTTCCAGCTAAATTTTGCATACTTTTTTCTAAAGCTTCTTTGCTCAGCTTTTTCAGTGCAGCTTTTCCCATCTGCTGTAAGGCTTCTTTAGAGATGGCTTTTGCCCCGGCTTTAACAGCGCCTTTCACTCCGGCTTTTGCACCCTGCATCGCTACCGTTCCGGTTCCAAAAGAAACTACTCCTACAGCAATAGAAGCTACATCCCAGATTAAAAATCCTGCATTCATAAGGCTGCCGCCTACATCTCCGGTTTGTATATCGTTGATAAGGTCACGGCCGCTTCCCCAGACCGGGATCATCCCTTCCACAAAACCAGCTTCGCCCACACTGTCTCCATGCCCGCTGTCATCAAGCTCGCGCTGTGCCTGATCCTGCATATCTTTTACTTCCTGTGCAGCATCGTCCGGAAGAGGGACCTGGCCGCTGGTCATAAATTCTATCTTCCCACCCACAGGGCATTGACAGGTACTTTTTCCTATCAAAGATCTGATTCCGTTAATTTTTACCTGCCAGGTATCCTGCCAGGTCATAGGAACGGTGGTGGGGGTACACGGACCACCACTGATTTTGCATACCTTAAAGGAAGGAATATTAATCAGAGGAGTGGCATCCTGATTGGTTGCTACCAGACAGCCATGAATTTTCACCTTCGTATTGAACGTAGGCTTAAAGAAATCCGGAGCGGCACCCTGGTCGCACATCATCAGGGCATTGAGGGTTATGTATTCTAACTCATCCATGATTCCGGTTTTAGAATTACATAATATTGGTATCTCCTGAAGACATCACAGCACTTGGTCCTCCGGTAATGGTGAGTGGTGAGTCTGTACTGATATCCATTGGGCCTCCTTTGCTTGAAAGTCCTAAAGCTCCCGTAAGTGCGGTAATATCAATCATTCCTTTTCCTGCTGATGCCATAATACCTGCTTCGGATATGGTAATAGAATTATCACCTACCTGCAGGGTTATGCTTGTCTTTCCGTCAAGCGTAATATTTCCGCCGGCATCCATTTTTAACAGTGATTGCGGTGGAGCATCTTTTTTGCCGCCCACATTGATGACGTTGGTACTGCCTGCATTCACGGTATGATTGCTATTGGCGTTGGTGGTTGCATTCCCTGTTCCGTCAAAATTCATATTGGCCCCCCCTTGATCTTTAAGATTAACAGATCCGGCGCCGTTGTCATACTTCAGTTCTGCACCGCTCCGGCCGCTGAAACTCATGATGTTATTCCCGGCACCGCCCCCGCCTCCAATTCCGCCATGATACATTCCTCCCATCACAAAAGGGCGGTCCGGATGAAGATGTACAAAGTTGACAATTACCTGGTCTCCTACTTCGGGAACAGACATAAAGCCACGGTTTTTGCCTACTTTTTCACTGCTTCCGGCATCCGGAGACATCACGCGAATAAATTCTGTAGTATCCTGCCCGCTTTGCCAGTCGAGCTGAACCTGTACACGGCCCTGGTTTTCAGGGTCCGTATTGGAAAGCACCTTTCCAAACTGGGGTTCTGCTGTGGGAACTGTAAATTCCGGTCTTGGTATAAATCCGGTATCGGAAGCTATTGCCCGGAAAGAGCCGTCGTAATATCCGCGGGCATCCACTTCATGGGTTACTTCTATAAGCATGAGCCTGGTAAAATAACCGGTATCATTGGTATCCGTTTTACGCATCTCTATATCTGCAATACATCCAGGATAAAGAAAGGGTACGGTTGTATTGCCGGAGGTTACAAAAACTTCTGAAGCCTTGCTTCCGGCTGCCCCTTTCTGTGAAGCATCAATATCCATAAAAGAGGATGCTTTAATGGGAGCTACTCTCAGAGACGGGGTCTGAAAAGTTTTCTCCGAAATTTCATAAGCTCTCTTCGCAATATCTGAGGTATGGGTTATTTTTGAACTTCCACCTTTAAATTTTTCATTTTTACTGCTGTTATATCCGTAAAATGATGGATTTACATGCTGGGCTTTCATTCTAATTTTAACATCGGTAAGATTACTGCCATAAGTCAATAATACTGGTTTTTCCTGTGGAGGCAGCTGTCCGAAATGTAAAACTTCCCCATCATAGAAAAATTGTTCTCCATACGCTTCGGCCATTCTGGCCAGATAATTATAATGGGTTTCTTCATACTGACAGCTGTAAGATACATTGCCATGACGCGCATCCACCCTGAAATCAAATTTCCCCTGTCCCAATCCCTGTTTAATCACTTCATTGGCAATACTGTTCAAACTTACCGGTTGCGCGCCTCCAAAACTTTGAATATGAGGGGCAGCATCCAGCAAGATTGTTGGACTGAAACCGGACAAAACAAGATTTCCCAGACTTCCTTTTTCCTGGCTGAATCCGACTTCAGTGATAACACCTATAAAATTCCGTTCAGCACCACCTTCCACATCTTTATATTTGAAAACAACGGTAATTCTTTTTCCGAGAAAATTCTGTGCTTTTTCAAGATTATGATTTTCTGTATCTCCTAAAGCATCATGGGCAAGAATGAGTTCAAATTCATGATGCTTGGTTGTACTTTGTGTCAGTTTAAAATGTTTGAAATATTGTACAGGTTTACCTTCCACATGAATATCAAGCTTTACTACCCGATTAATCCCTGCTATAGCGCTCTCCGGAATACTGTCGGCATTGAATATTCCGGAAGTAGGCTGTTTAGCCCAAAGTTTCTCTTTTATGATGGCTGGTTCATTGGGTAATAAGGGCTGGTTCAGAAACTGTTTCCCTGTATTTACCACCTGGGCTGCATTAGTAGCTTTTGAAGCCGCTTTCTTTACTTCTTTGATTTTTTTATTTTCTTTGATTTTTTTTACAAAATCTTTCTTTTCTGAACCTATTTCCGGTTTGGGAAAATTATTCTGTTCCTGAAACATGATATCATAATTTTTATCGGTTCTATTGATAAACGGAGATTTTCACCTAAAAGGCGGGACCATTCTGCTCGGAAAGACAATCAGTAATATGTGATGGTCTCAATACAAAATTACTGTCAGACTGTCTTGAGAATTATATCAGAAAGAGTATGAATAAAGATCAATACTCAAAAGCTAATTAAAAGCAGCCATTTTTCAGGCGCATGAATGTTCTTTTTCATAAGTTTTTTTATTGATTTGGTTCTGCCAATTTATCATCTTAAATATTCACTTCAAAATGAATTAGCTATTATTTTAAAAATTGTAGTAGTTCTACTACAGTGAATGAAAAAATTCCATGCTAAACCCTTATAAAGTAAAGGCGTAATATTTTTATGATTCTCGTCCATTTTCCAGACAAGCAACAATATAAGTTGTAAAGAATTATTCATATTATTTTAGAAAGAATCAATGGAATAAAATTGTTTAAAGAATGAGTTGACAGACTTGTTCCAAACTCTATTCTTATTCTTAAATAATACAGGATAAATCCAAAAAAAATCTAAGGAGCGAATGTTACAAAAGAATACATAAGTAAATTAGTAGTTGTATTGTATTATCCTAACGAAACATTGGCTGCCCTCTGGTGTTTTATAAATTCTTTAAGCACACAAAAAAACGTATGCCATTGCTGACATACGTTTTTTATGATATTATATTGCAGAATACGGTTATTTCCAGCCTCCGCCTAAAGCCTGATAAAGCTCTACGGCTGCTTTCATTTTACTGTATCTTGCATTGGAGATGTTAAGCTCTGCATTCAATGAATTCACACTGGCGTTCAACACTTCAAGATAGTTGGCCATCCCATAGTTTACCAATTCCTGAGAATAGTCTACCGATTTTTTGTAGGCATCCAGCTCTTTTTGTTTCAAATCAATAAATGAATCCTGAACCGAGAAAACCCTGATGGCATCTGAGACTTCTTTTCCGGCAGTCAGAACTGTTTTTCTGAAATTAAGATAAGCCGTTTCCTTATTGGCAAGACTTACGTCATAGTTGGTCTGTATCTGTCTCTTATTCAAAATCGGCTGAGCAAGTCCCGCCACTACATTTGCAAACAATGAATTTACACTGAATAAATGGTCAATATCCACAGACTGCAGTCCGCCGCTTCCTGTTAATTTTAAAGTTGGATAAAACTGAGCTTTGGCTGCGTTGGTTAACTCAAAAGCATTCATTAAATTAAATTCTGCTCTCATGACATCCGGGCGATTGGCCAGAAGTTGAGTGGGATAGCCCAGTTTCAAATCGATTGGAAGCTTCTGCCCTTCTAATGTAGATCTTTCGATAGAATGGGAAGGTTCTCCCATCAAAAGACTCATGGTATTTTCAAGCAGCTGGATCTGTGTATCAATATCAATCAGTAATGATTTGGCATTGAAAACAAGTGCTTCACTTTGCTGTACTGCTACTTCAGTAACTGTTCCGGCAGTTTTTAAAGCCTTGGTAGCTTCAAGGTTTTTCTCTCTTACCGCAATGGTTTCCGTAATAATTCTCTTCTGTGCATCAAATGTCAGTAATTGATAATATGCAGAGGCAATGGAAGATACCAAACTGCTTTTAACAGCTTTATGAGCTGCAACAGTTCCCAAATAAGTCGCAAGCTGTGCTTTCTCCTGAGCTTTTAATTTACCCCAGATATCAGCTTCCCATCCGATGCTCGCTGTAATGTCAAACTGATTTACATATCGCCTTTCTCCAATGATCTGCCCAAACTGGGTATTGATAGACTGCGTCTGAAATGTATAGTTGGGTCCGATAGCAAGGGTTGGCTGATAGGCTGCTTTACTCTGTTTAAGATAAGCTTCCGCAGAATTAATACTTTCCAAAGCAATTCTGATATCAAGATTGTTTTCCAGTGCCTTAGAAATATGCCCCTGCAATATCGGATCAGTGAATATCTCTTTCCAGGAAATATCTGCAATATTGGTACTGTCCGAAGGAAGTATGTCTGTACGAAAAAGCTTTTCGTCCACAACGTTCTTCGGTCTTTCATATTCTTTTCTTGCCATACAGGATGAGATGGCTCCGAGTATGAAAACTGAAAAGGTGATTCCTTTTATGATGTTTAATAAACTCTTCATTATTTAAAATTAGAAATTAGATGTTAGAGGTCAGAAGTTAAATAGGTTTAAGACGTAATTTCTAAAAATCCAACTTCTGACTTCTCTAATTAATTTTATTCTGCTAAATTGATATCTTCTTTTTTGATAGGTTTAATTTTTTCCTGCAGTGTTTCAAAAATCACATACAGAACCGGAATTACGAATAATCCCAAAACAGTTCCTATCAACAGTCCGATGGCCGCACCCGTAGCGATAGACCTGTTCCCTACTGCTCCGATTCCACTTGCCAGCACCAACGGCAATAAACCGAAAATAAAGGCGAATGAGGTCATTAGAATAGGTCTTACCCTGGCTTTCGCTGCATTGATGGCTGACATCACAATGGTTTCACCATGATGCCTTCTCTGAACAGCGAATTCAACAATAAGAATTGCATTTTTCGCCAATAGTCCCACGAGCATGATCAGAGCAATCTGGAAATAAATATTATTTTCCAGTCCCATAATCTTCTGGCCGAAGTAAGCTCCCATTACCCCAAGAGGAAGAGAAATAATAACGATCAGCGGAAGGATATAACTTTCATACTGTGCGGAAAGGATAAAGTAAACGAAGACCAAACTCAACCCGAAAATCAGAAGGGTCTGAGATCCTGAATTTAATTCTTCTCTCGTTAACCCTGTAAATTCTACGGCATAGTTTTGATTCAGGGTTTCATCCGCTACCTGCTGTACCGCAGCAATAGCATCCCCGGAACTGTATCCGTCAGAGTTTGCTCCTGTAACCTTCACGGAAGTAAACAGGTTATAACGGCTTACAGATTGTGGTCCGTAGGCTTTTTTCAAGGTTACAAACTGTGAGATCGGAGTCATGATACCTGATCCTGTTCTCACATAAAGCTGATTCAGGTTTTCAATATTCTTTCTGTTCTCAGGAAGCGCCTGAACCATAACCCTGAATTGCTTTCCATACTTGGTAAAGTCGGCTGTATAAATACCACCAATATACCCCTGCATGGTAGACAGGATGTCGTTTACAGAAACTCCAAGCTGTTTGCTCAGAGGAACATTAATTTCCATCTGATACTGAGGATATTTCGTATTGAATGAAGTCTGTGCAAACTGAATTTCCGGTCTCTGCATCAGTTTACCGATGAATTCATTGGTTTTAGCATCCAGATCAGCATATTCTCCACCTGATTTATCAAGCAACACCATTTCAAAACCAGCACTGCTACCAAATCCCGGTACACTTGGCGGCTGGAAGAATACCACTTTGGCATCAGGAACAGATCCTACAATTCCGAATAATTTTTTGGTGATGTCTTCAGAAGTCTGTCCGTCTTTTTTTCTTTCTTCGAATGGTTTCAGTTTCACAAAGGCAAGACCGTTGTTACTTCCGTTTCCGGATAAGAATCCTCTACCTGTTGAAATGGTTACGTTCTGTACGCCCGGAACTTTCAGTGCTTTTGCCTGAAGCGTTTTCAAAGTGTTGTAAGTTCTTTCCATAGAAGCTCCCGGAGGAAGCTGAACATCTGTAAAGATAATTCCCCTGTCTTCTGTAGGTACAAATCCCTTCTTCATACTGCTGCTTGCCCAGAATAAGATCCCTCCGGTAACAGCAAAAATAATCAGGGTTACCCATTTATGTCTTAACAGGAATACAAATCCTCTTCCGTAACGTTCAGTAGTTGTTTTAAAAGCAATATTAAACTTATAGAAAAACTTCTGTAGTAAGTTTAAGTTCTTATACTCTGCATGATGTGCTTCATGAGGTTTCAGGAATAATGAACATAAAACGGGACTCAGCGTTAATGCATTAATTGCAGAAATGATGATGGCTATAATCAGTGTAATACCAAACTGCTGGTAGAATACCCCTGTAGGCCCTGTAATGAAAGTTACCGGGATAAATACGGCTGCCATTACCAACGTAATAGAGATAATAGCCCCTGTAATCTCATCCATTGCTTCTACTGTTGCCTTTTTAGCATCTGAAATACCATGTTCCATCTTAGCATGAACGGCCTCGACGACGACGATGGCGTCATCCACTACAATACCAATTGCCAGTACCAATGCAAATAAGGTTAAGAGGTTTAATGAATAGCCAAAAAGGTTCAGGAAGAAGAACGCTCCTACAATAGATACCGGAACCGCAATGGCCGGGATCAGCGTAGATCTGAAATCCTGAAGGAAAATATATACTACAATAAATACCAGAATAAAGGCCTCAATCAGGGTATGTACTACCTTTTCAATGGAAGCTTCCAGGAATTCGTTGGTATCAAAGTTAAAAGTATACTTTACGCCCTTTGGAAAAGTTCCCTCGGCTGATTTAAGATAGGCTTTGATATTTTTAATAATCTCCTGTGCATTGGATCCCGGGGTCTGGAAGATCCCCATACTGATGGAAGGATTGTTTCCGTTCTCCCCTATTCCTGTATAAGACTGTCCTGCCAGTTCTACTTTAGCAACGTCTTTCAGCATCAGGTTTTGTCCGTTTCCAAGAGATTTAATGATGATATTGTCGTATTGTTCTTTATCGTTGAATTTACCTACATATTTGATGATGTATTCAAAAGAACTTCCGCTGTTCTGTCCGATAGAACCCGCAGCTGCTTCTCTACTCTGCTCGTTGATGGCATTGGTAACATCAGTAGGCGTTACACTGTAGGCAGCCATTTTTGCAGGATCAAGCCAGATTCTCATTGAGTAGTTTTTACCACCAAAAACGTTGGCATCTCCAACACCATTTACCCTTTTCAGATTGGGAATAATATTGATATTCAAAAAGTTCTGAAGGTACACATCATCAAGATCCTTATTTTCAGAATAAAAAGACATATACATCAGGGCACTGGTCTGCTGCTTCTGGGTTACAACCCCTGAACGTGTTACTTCAGATGGTAAAAGAGGTGTTGCTCTGGCCACACGGTTCTGTACGTTTACCGCTGCGATATCCGGATCTATTCCCTGTTTGAAAAAAACCTGGATCTGAGCAGAACCGTCATTCCCGGCACTGGAAGTGATATAATCCATACCTTCCACCCCATTGATCTGTTCTTCCAAAGGTACTACTACACTTTTCATTACCGTCTCGGCATTGGCTCCCGTATAATTGGCAGAAACGCTTACCGTAGGCGGTGCAATATCCGGATACTGTGTAACCGGTAACGAGATCAGTCCCAGCACACCGAGAATCACAATCAAGATTGAGATTACGGTGGATAAAACCGGTCTGTTAATAAAGTTCTTTATCATTAGAATTTCGGTTTTATAGATTGAACAAGACTATCCATTTTGATTGGCTTCGGCTTCACTGCTGTTCCCGGTTTCAACCCTCCGATACCAGCTGCAATAATTTTTTCTCCTTTATTAACTCCTGATTTGATAAGAGCCATATTGTCGATTCTGTCAATAACATTCACAACGACGTTTCTGGCAGTATCTCCTTTTTCTACTTTGTATACGTAAACGATACCCTGTTGTTCGTAAGTAGCACTTTCAGGTACCACAAGAACATTATCGTAATACTGAGGGAATCTGATGGTTCCGCTGTTACCATTACTTAATAATTTCTGAGCATTCGAGAAAGCAACTCTGAACTGAATAGTCCCGGTTGTAGGATCAATCTGCCCTGTAATGGCTTCAATTCTCCCCTTTTCAGGATAAAGACTTCCATTGGCCAGCTGAAGCTCAACCATGGGTAAGTTTTTGATTTTCTCAGGCATAGAAGCTCCCGGAGATTTTTCAAGAAAATCAAAATATTCTTTTTCATTCATCGCGAAGTAAGCGTAGATCTCAGAAGTATCAGAAATCGTTGTCAGAGGCGTCTGATCAGACGGCCCTACCAAACTTCCTACTTTCAATGGCAGTCTTCCGATTACCCCTGAAATAGGTGCACGGATAATAGAATATTCGATATTGGCTTCTACGCCTTTGTAATTAGCTTCAGCCTGTTTTTTGGCGGCATTCGCCTGTTGCAGCTGAGCCTGAGCCTGAGCCAGCTGAGCCTGAGCGGTCTGTAACTGCACGTTACTGATGATATTTTTCTGAACCAGAGGTTTTAGTTTATTGACTTCTACCTGAGCTGCATTTACAGAAGCCTGGGCTGCGGCAACACTAGATGCTGCAGCACTGATTCCTGCTTTGGAAGCGGCTGCATTTTCGGTCAGAATATTGGTTTCCAGACGGAACAATGGCTGTCCTTTTGTTACATATTGTCCTTCATCTACCAATACCTGGGTAATATATCCCTGTATCTTTGCACGTACATCATTGTTTACCCTACCCTGGATGGTAGCCGGAAACGTCTGATAACCCACTATATTTTTTGACTCCACGGAAATGACAGGATACGGCTTGGCACCATCCTGTTTCGGAGCTTCTTTTTTGCAGGCCGTCAGTGAAAACGCTGCAATGGAAAGTATAACTAGCTTATTATTCATTTTATAGTTTATTAAGAGATTCCTGAATATTTTCTATATTTTTATTTAAGAGTGCTTTGTAAACTTCTATTCTTTCATTGTATCCATCGTCTTTACTTTTTTTAAAATTGTTTAAATCATCTAATAGTCTTAATTCGTCCTGCATTTTCTGGACAATTTTCTCGAATCGTATTTTTTTGTATTCATCATTGATGAAAAAATACCGTTTCCGCTCATCCATTTTGTTATGGTCTACGATAAGCTGAGCATTAAGCAGTAATGAAATACTGGTGGAAACTGAACTTTTGCTCGCGGAGAGCACTTCAACAAACTCGTCAAAAGTAATTCCTACTTTCTCATAGTCGAAAAGAAGGTAGGAATAAATTTTTGAGGCTAAAGGAGGTAAGCTAAACACAGTGCCATAGAATTTTACGGCATCCTGAAAAATTTTTTCATCAACTTCTATACTTTGGTGCATAATATAAAAATTTGAACAAAAGTAGAAATTAGTTCAGAACCAAACGAACAAACCTGATAGAGTTTATAAATACAGAGCGTTTTAAAAATTCAATGAAAGTTGATTTAACTTTTGGGCTAAATTATAATCTTCTCAAAAGCTTTCCTCAATCCGTCTTTCAAAAGAACCTCACCGCAATAAGAATAACCTTTGCCTTCAAGGATTTTCAACATAGCCATATTATCATGGTTGGTATCTACTTTAACACTCTGAATTCCATGGGATTTAGTAAACTCCTCAATCTGATCAAAAAGTTTTTTTACCATACCCTGCCCTGCAAATTTTTCATCTACAGCTACTCTGTGAACCACAACAAATTCACCGTCACTTAACCATGCTCCTTCAATGGTGCTGTAAGCCGGTTCATCATTCAAGATCAGGGCTGCATATACTGCAATCTCTCCATCTACAGTCAATACATGCCCGAATCCTTTCGCAATATCACTTTCCACTGTCCCGAGATTAGGGTATCCGTTCTGCCACTGGGTGCTTCCATCCTGTCTTCTTCTTTCGATGGATTGCTGAATGATTTCCCAAATAATGTTTCTGTCTTCAATTTCCGCTTGTCTTAGTTTAATCTCTGGATTCATGTTATAAAATTTGATTAAAAGATTGAATGATTTAAGAATTTAAAATCAGGTTTACTGCTTTTCGTTTAATCCTTGAAATACTTATTCTTTGATGATTTTCAATTAAAAAACCGAAAATTAATTTAAATTAATTTTCGGTTTGAAGTAGTAAAATTTAAAATTATGAAATTGTTTATTGATTTTCACTTTGTTGAAGATAAGCATCAATAATTTCAAATGCTCTTTTTTCTTCTTCCAGATCTACCATAAGCTTCAGCGAAGTTGCCGTTGGCGTAGTGGTAAACGTAAGATAGTTATTTTCAACGGTATTTGCAATTTGTGCGTCATCCAATTTAGACTTAACCAACTGAATTTCTGAAGGGTTATCACTTACATAAACTGATACTCTCGTACTTCTTTCCATATCCTAAATGTTTGAGTATCTAAATATACGATGTTTTTTTTAAAATTACAAATCCCGGATTTTAAATTTTATTAATATTGTTTTCAATTTTGTCTAAAGCAAGCTGGATCTCTTCTTTAGTAACATTTAAATGAGGTCTGAAACGAAGAGACTGGTCTCCACAAGGAAGAATGATTAAGCCGTCGTTGAAAAGCTCACTCATCAGGTGATTTCTCTGCTCTGCAGTGGGAAGATCAATAGCACACATTAAGCCTCTTCCTCTTGCATTGGATATTTTTTCAGGATATTTTGTAGCAAGGGCTTTTAAGCTTTCCAGTAAGAAATCTCCCACTACTCTTGCATTCTCAACAAGATTTTCTTTTTCGATCACTTCCATTACCAATTGGAAACGAAGCATATCAATAAAGTTTCCTCCAAAGGTAGAGTTGATTCTTGAACTTTCTCTGAAAACATTGTTCGGGACCTGGTCAAACTTTTCTCTATTGGCCAGTACGCCGCAAACCTGAGCTTTTTTACCGAAAGAAATAATATCAGGTTTTGCTGTAAAATGCTGGAATGCCCACATTTTTCCTGTAATGGCAATCCCTGTCTGAACTTCATCAAAAATAAGTAAGATTTCATTTTGATCACAGATTCTTCTTAATCCTAATAAGAATTCGTCTCTGAAATGATTGTCACCTCCTTCAGCCTGAATAGGCTCAATGATGATACAAGCCACTTTATCAGGATTCATCAAAATAGCTTCTTCAATCTGAACTAAAGCAAGGTTTTCGTTTTTAATGGTTTCTTCAAGGTTCTCTTCAGTAATCGGGAACTTTAATTTGGGGTTTAAAATTCTCGGCCAGTTGAACATCGGGAAATACTGGTACTTTCTTGGATCAGACGTATTGGTTAAGCTTAAAGTATAACCACTTCTTCCATGGAAAGCCTGTTTGAAATGAATACAGATTCCTGCTTCTGTGTTTAAGCCTTTTGCAAAGTTTTTGCGGGTTTTCCAGTCGAAGCATGCCTTCATTGCGTTTTCAACCCCCATTGTTCCGCCTTCAATAAAGAAAGCATATTGTAATTCTTCGGGAATAACTACTCTTTCAAAAACTTCAAGGAAGTGAGCGTATTCTTCTGAGTAAACGTCAGCTAAAGTAGGTTTGTTCACAGCCATTCTTCCTAACCATTCTGATTTTTCTACAAGATAGGGGTGGTTGTACCCGATAGATGCTGACGCAAACATAGAGAACATATCCAGGTATTCTCTGTCTGTCAGTTTATCATAAAGCCATGAGCCGTGTGATCTTTCAATATCCATCACAAAATCGAAACCGTCTGCCAACACATGTCTTCCTACTGTTTCTTTTACTTTATTTGCTTTTATATCTAATGTGTGTTCCATAATAAATTTGTAGTGTGATTTAATAAGTGAGTGATGAAATAATCCAATGAATTGAGTATTTAATCATTCAGGTTATTAATTTTTTTGTTTTTAAGTACTTTAAGCAAAACTTTTATAAATCAAATTTAATACCTTGTGCTAAAGGAAGTTGCGCTGTATAATTTATAGTATTGGTTTGTCTTCTCATATAGTATTTCCAGGCGTCAGATCCTGACTCTCTTCCTCCTCCGGTTTCTTTTTCACCACCAAAAGCTCCCCCAATTTCAGCACCGGAAGTTCCGATATTGACGTTGGCAATCCCACAGTCTGAACCGGCATGAGAAAGAAACAGCTCTGCTTCTCTTAAATTCTGGGTCATGATCGCAGAGGATAATCCCTGAGGAACATCATTCTGGATAGCGATAGCTTCCTCTAATGTTTTGTATTTGATTAAATATAGGATTGGTGCGAAAGTTTCGTGCTGAACAATTTCATAAGAGTTTTTCACTTCTGCAACGCAGGGCTTTACATAGCATCCGGATTCGTAGTCTTTTCCGGTTAGAACTCCGCCTTCAACAACGAATTTTCCACCTTCTTTTTTACATTTCTTGATAGCTTCTTCGTATTGATTTACAGCATCAGTATCAATAAGCGGTCCAACATGGTTTTTCTCATCCAATGGATTTCCGATTTTCAACTGTCCGTAAGCCTTTGCCAATCTTGTTTTCACTTCGTCGTATACACTTTCGTGGATAATCAGTCTTCTTGTTGAAGTACATCTCTGACCAGCAGTTCCTACAGCTCCGAAAACAGCTCCGATGATCGACATATCGATATCAGCTTCTTTTGTAATGATGATGGCATTGTTTCCACCTAATTCAAGGATAGACTTCCCGAATCTTTCTGCTACTTTAGAAGAAACCATTCTTCCTACTCTGGTAGATCCTGTGAAAGAAACAAGAGCAACTCTTTTATCGTCTACCAGTTTCTGCCCGATTTCATGGTCTGATACCAATACACTTGAAACGCCTTCAGGAAGGTTATTTTCCTTCAGAACTTCCATCATGATATTCTGGCATGCAATAGCGCAAAGCGGTGTTTTTTCAGATGGCTTCCAGATGGTAACGTTACCACAGATCCATGCTAAAGCTGTATTCCAGGACCATACTGCTACCGGAAAGTTGAATGCGGTGATAATCCCGACAACTCCCAGCGGATGGTACTGCTCATACATTCTGTGTCCAGGCCTTTCAGAGTGCATGGTGTACCCCTGAAGCTGTCTTGAAAGTCCTACTGCAAAGTCACAGATATCAATCATCTCCTGAACTTCTCCAAGACCTTCCTGTAAAGATTTACCCATTTCATAAGAAACAAGTTTACCCAGATCGTCTTTATATTCTCTTAATTTTAAGCCCAGCTGTCTTACGATCTCTCCTCTTTTAGGAGCCGGAATCAGCCTGAATTCCTGAAATGCTTTTTGAGCAGTTTCAATTACTTTGTCATAATCACTTTCTCCGGAAGTTTTTACTTTAGCGATCAATTTTCCGTCTACAGGAGAAATGCTCTCTATCACCTTTCCTGAAGCGAAATATTTTCCGCCCACTGAAGTCCCTTTGTTTTCTTCTTTAATCCCAAGATTTCTGAGTGTTTTTTCGATTCCGAAATCCTTTACTTTTTTTGACATAAAATCTTACTTTTCGTTCTCTCTAAAGATAAAAATATTATGCGAACCTCAAAACTTTAATTTTTAATACGTTTTTTATTTGGACTAATTATAAACATGTTTATCTTTGCAGGGTAATCTTTTTGATAATCACCAATGGAAAATTCACAAGAAAACAACTCAAAGCTTAAAAAGTGGTTCAAGCGTGTGGGATGGGCAGGATTAGCTTTCTTTACCATAAAAGGCTTGATTTGGCTCGTCATATTCTACGTTGGAGCAGACAGTCTCCAAAGCTGTATACAATAAAAAAGCAGAGAAAATTTCTCTGCTTTCTTTTTGGGTAGAAGATTAATTGAATTATTATTTCTTTATTGAAAAGCTAAAAAACAAGGTCTTTTTTATATTTTCTGCAATTAAAAAAAGGAAAAAAATAATTGATTTCTGTACGATTAATCCCGAAAAAGATTATTTTACTTCTTCTATTTGTCTTTTTAAACTACTCGTTCTTTTTTCTCCCTGCGTTCACCAGGCTCTGATGCAGCAGATATTCTATCTGTCCGTTCACACTTCTGAATTCATCATTGGCCCATTTTTCAAGGAGTTTATAAGTAGACTCGTCTATTCTTATCACAAAGGATTTTTTCCCTTTGCTTTCTGAAGAGTTCTGAGCTTTTTCTGATTTCATTTTCTAAATTCTCTTACATTATTTCTGATTACTTTAGTGTAAAACTCTATACACTAAAATCCAACTGTTTTTTCACTTCTTAATTGTAAAGTGTTCCAGCATTTAATATTGGTGTTGCTGCTTTTTCACCGCAAAGAACTACCATTAAATTGCTTACCATTGCCGCTTTTCTTTCATCATCCAATTCAACAATATTATCTTCTGAAAGTTTTTTCAATGCAAGGTCTACCATTTCTACGGCCCCTTCCACAATCTTGGTTCTTGCTGCAACAATAGCTGTAGCCTGCTGTCTCTGAAGCATTGCTCCGGCAATTTCTGAAGCATAAGCCAGGTGTGAAATTCTTGCCTCCTGAATCACAATTCCAGCTTTTGAAAGGCGGTCTGTAAGCTCCTGTTCCAAAATAGAATTGATTTTATCTCCTCCTTCTCTTAAGGTAATCGGAGCATGATCATCTTCTAAATTATCATAAGGAAAGCTCATCGCCAAATGTCTTACGGCTGCCTCACTCTGCATTTTTACAAAGTCAGAATAACGCTCTACATCAAAAGCCGCTTTATAAGTATCTCCCACTTTCCATACAATTACAACTGCAATTTCAATAGGGTTACCCATTTTATCATTTACCTTCAAAGTCTGACCCTGCAGATTTTCGGAACGTAAAGAAATTTTTTGTGATGAATATAAAGGATTGATGAAGAATAATCCGTTCTCTTTTACACTTCCCACATATTTTCCAAAGAAGTTTAAAACTCTCGAATGGTTCGGCTGAATAATCATTAACCCTTTTAAGAAAAAGCACGAAAGAAGAAAGCACAGCATAGAGATAACCACATAGGCTATACTTTGATCTACTCCACTCACAAAGAAGTATACTGCTGCAACAAACAAGGCCAGACAAATGACCAATGTAAGATAACCCGACATAGGTTTTAATGTTTTTTCCATAATTTAATTTTATTTTGATATTATTTTGATATCATAAAGATAGTAATCAATTTTGAATTACAAATGATAAATTTTGTTTTTTTTTGAATGAGCTGCGGGTTTCGGGTTTCGAGATGTGGGTATTTTTAACTAACGTAAAGTTCGCGAGGTTAATGCATTAGGATGCATTATATTTTTGTTCGCAAAGCCACTTCGCTTAGCGAAGACCAATACTCTCTTTGCTGAGTGAAATGGTTTTGTGAACAATATTTTATCATCAGTAAAATTATTGCGAACCTTAGCGTTTGGAAAAACACCAGCTACCTTATATTTTACAAAGCATCAGAAATAATATAGACAAAAAAATCCCGGAAAGTGAATTCCGGGATTTGAATTTGTATGTTCAGATCTTTATTTCTTTGTTAAAGTTTTAAACTTCCAATAAGAAACAGCTGCTAAAATAATCATTGTTGAGATTCCGATGTATACCCAGGCTGGTACCGGTACCGGATCTCCTGCTGCGTATGAGTGAAGTCCGCTCAGGTAATAGTTTACTCCAAAATACGTCATTACCATTGAGCAGAATGCAAACATTGTTGCTACGTGGAATGCCCATCTGCTTCTCAATCCAGGTACTAATCTCATATGTAATACAAATGCGTATACCATGATAGAGATGAAAGCCCATGTTTCTTTCGGGTCCCAGCTCCAGTATCTTCCCCATGATTCATTGGCCCAGATTCCTCCTAAGAAGTTTCCTACCGTTAAAGCAAACAATCCGATGGTTAATGACATTTCAGAAACGATAACCAATTCCTTCAATGTAGTATCATGGTGAATTTTATAGGTTTCTTTATTGGAAATGATATAAAATACCAGGGAAATTACCGCAATGATCATCGACAAGGCGAAAAATCCATAACTGGATGTAATAATAGCCACGTGAACAATTAACCAGTAAGATTTCAATACAGGAACAAGCGGTGTAATCTGCGGATCAAGTGCAGAACCTCCGTGCGCAAATCCCATCATGATTACAGCTACCATGAATCCTGCCGCAGGAATCAATGCGTTGGCATTTCTGTACAGGATTAAACCTGCCGTAATACCTACCCATGAGATAAAGATAATGGCTTCATATCCGTTACTCCAGGGAGCGTGTCCTGAGATGTACCATCTTGCCACAAGTCCTAAGAAATGACACAGATAACCAATTAAACCAATCACAATGATTACTTTAATTATTTTGTTTAATTTTTGATTTGATTTGAATAACTCAACAAAACCTAATATAAGAAGAAGACCTCCGATAAGGGTGTAGAAGATTAACAATTTGAAGTTAATATCTACTTTATTCATGAATACTTCCAGATCCACTTTGGATTTAGCAGGAACAACTGCTTTTCCCCATTTCTGCTGATAGTCTGAAAGCTTTGCCAATTCAGCATCTGCTTTGCTCCAGTCACCGGTTTTTTGTGCGGTAAGCGCTTCTGCAAAGTAAGGTCCCATTACCTGCTGAGATTCCATATCCGGTTCGAATTTTTGGTCTAACCATGAATGCCATGTATGGTTGGCATCATTTTTCACAGGAACAATTCTCATGAACTGACCGCTGAAGAATTCATTAAAGATCTGTACTCTTTCGTTGACAGCAATTACTTCTTTATCATAATTCGTTTGTTCAGCAGGCTTCTTACGGAATGCAGTATTGTAATCATGTTCCAAGATATACGTAAGATTACCATTTGCATCTGCAGGGAAAAGGTTCATCAAAGAAGTATAGCCATCTTCATCTGCTTTTGTCTTATTCTTCAGCTCATCTCCTCCTTTAGTTCCCACTTTAATAATCGGAACCATTGTCCAGCTTGGAGTATCTGTATTGATAGAAAGGAACCATTGGTTGGCTGTAAGAGATTTTCCGTCTGTTCCTTTAAATTCGTCTTTCTTGTATAGTTTTCTTAAAATATCGATTGCCTCTGTATTGATAGGAACAATTCTTCCTTCAAAGTTCTGAACCAAAAGATATCCGAATTTATCCGCATGTTCTTTGCTGATTTTGTTTCTTGCAATGATTTCGTCCGGAGAAATAGATCTCATTTTCCCCATTGGAGTTGCCAGAGAGTTCTGCTTAGGAGCAGCACCATCAAGTGGCTGGGCAGACGGAACCGGAGCGTGAGAATGATTGTCTCCTTCTACATGAATGTGTTCTCTGCTTCCATCTGTTGTTCCGTGGGTTTCTATTTTCTGTGCATTTAAACCTAAACTTAAGAACAATAAAAGTATACCTGCTGCTTTCTTTTTATTAACGTCAGCCAGCATTTTATTCAATTTCCAGAAATGAGTTCCTTTCCAGAAGAAGATTACAAACATTCCCAGGAATAAAAGTCCGTATCCGATATAAGAAATCAAAGTTCCCCAGTAATCGTGGTTTACGGAAAGAACGGTTCCCATTCTGTCCGGATCAAAACTCGACTGGAAGAAACGGTATCCTTTATGATTAAGAACGTGGTTCATATAGATTTTATAAGGAGTTTCTTTGCCTTCATCAATGATTTTTACGTGGCTTTCATAAGCACTCGGAGATGAACTTCCCGGATACGTTTCCATTACGAAGTCATCCAGTTTCAATGCAAAAGGTGTGTTATATACTTTAGGTCCGAAACCAACCATGATGTTCAATCCGTCCATAGTAACCTGCTTGTAAGCGTTTGGATTTCCTTTTTCAACAGAAAGATCTACAATTTGTTTTGTTTTTGGTCCCTGAAGCTCAATCTGAAGCATATCGGGTACGTTAGCATCTTTTTTTCTGTCACCTTCAATCGCCATCAGCCTTCCTTTTTTAAGACCTTCAGGTACTACCAGTTTCAGCTCATTGATGGTATATAAACTTCTTAATGCCAAAGGCTGGAACTGATCTTTCACTGTACTTCCTGTTGCCTGCGTAGCCATGGTCATATAGCTTGCATCTACAGGAGTTTTGATGAATAATTTTCCGCCTTCATTTTTAAATTCAACAGCTCCTTCAATGGCTCTGTTGAATGTCACCAAAGTACCGTTGATAGATTTTGTTTCTCCCGGTTTGATGTAAATATTTTGTCTTCCGGTGCTTCCGGTAGAAACCAAATGAAGATACTCTGCCCCGTTGGGTTCAGCTACAAGGCTGTCTTTTTTTCTCTGGATGTATTCCTTGGCAAACACTTTCACTTCTTTTCCGTGGAAGTCATAGGTTGCTTTGAAATCTTTGTGTAACGGAGACATCAGATAAGGAACATCCTGATAATTCAGTACATCACCCTTTTCTTCGATCTGAATTTTAAAGAAATTTTTATCGGTTACAATTTCGTTGGACGTTTCACCTTCTCTGATGTGCATTGTTCCTTCAAAACTAATGTATCTGGTGATAGCACCACCGATAAAAATAAAAACAAAGGCAAGGTGGAAAACAAGAACCGGCCACTTATCTTTCTTCCACAGTCTGTATCTTCCGATATTTCCTATAAAATTGAGAATAAGCAGGACCATGATCAGTTCGAACCATTTAGCCTCATAAATTAATGCTTTTGCTGTAGGAGTTCCGTAGTCGTTTTCTAAGAACGTTGCATAGGCCATTGCGAATGCGTACACCAGCAACAATACAGCCATTGTCCTGGTTGAGATAAGAATATCTTGGAGCTTCTTCATGATTTATTGTACTTGACATGCAAAAATAAGCATGATAAACCACAAAGAGCTTAAAAAAAGCTGTTTTTTATCACTTTGGCCTCGGTTTTGCTTATTTTGAAACATTCTTAATAAGCCCGAAAACATTAGGAAAAATTCAATTTTTAAAACCGAAAAAATATAGATTCATATTACCTATAACCATGATTGAGGACTTCTATTCCCATCCTCATTTATTTATTAAAAGAAACGTCTAAAATGGTTAGGAATCTGATAATTTCCAGGACTTTTTTCATCATTATTTTTCAAATATTTTCCTCCTGATTTTACTTAAAAATTCATGAGTAATTCCCAGGTAGAATGCTACCTGCTGCTGGGTAATTCTTTGCTCCAATCCCGGATACTTTTCAAGGAATTCAAGATAGCGTTTGTCGGCTGTTTTGCCTGTTAAGGAAAGAATTCTCCTCTGCAGTGCTACCGAAGATCTCTGGTTCATGATTCTGAAAAGCTTTTCTATCTGTGGCATGGTTTCATACAAATGTTCTTTATCTTTTTTGGAAATCATCAACACTTCGCTGTCTTCAAGGGCTTCAATATTGAGAATACTGGGAACATTATTGATAAGACTGTCAATATCTGTAATCCACCAGCCTTCAACTGCAAAATATAAGGTTTGTTCAAATCCGTTTTCATTGAGATAACAGATTTTAAAACATCCCTTCAGAACGAATCCTTCAAAGAGGCAGTAATCTCCTTCTTTGAGAACCAGCTCTTTCTTTTTAAAAGTTTTGAGCTCAAAAGGTTTTACAAACTGTTGAAAATCCTCTTCTGAAAGATTGATATACTGACTGATATTTCTAAAAAGTAAATCGGACATGGGATTATTTAAGCTAAATAAAGGTATCAAAATTATTGACACCTTTATAAAATTACGTTAAGTTAAGTTATTTTGTATTTAAACAATAGAACTCTGGTCTTTTGTTGGGCAAACGCAAAAGCGCTAATAATTTTTGAAATATCAGATGTTTTTAAGATCGCAAAGATTTTATCTCCGATAAAATTTAAAACATCTCAGTTTGCTGAAAACCTCCGCTACTACACCTTTCCATGTCCAAAATAGCCTTATTGTAAAAATTCATTGGTGTTTATTACACTTGCATAGAGATTTCCAAGAGCAGAAATCCCTGCCAAAAAGGACTTTTGCACGTCTGCTGCTTTTATAACTTCCCCATTCAGTTCACGATCTCTCGTTGCTATAGCATCACCGATAACTGTATTGATAAACCCGAAATCAAAAGCGGCTCTGGTGGTAGACTCCACACAAACATCTGTCATCATTCCCGTAATAACCAGATTTTTAATGTTCTTTGACTGAAGATAGTTCAGAAGATCAGTATCCCTGAAACTGTTGGGAAAATGCTTAACAATAACTTTTTCATCCTCCATTGGTAAAACCAGATCGTTGATTTTAGCGCCATCTGTATCCGGAAGGAAAAACGTTGCACCATCATTGGTAGAAATATGCCGGATATGAATGACAGGAAAATTATTTTTCCTGAAATAATCTAAAATACTTCGGATATTTTCAGCAGCCTGTACAGCTTTTTCAAGTATCATCTTTCCTCCAGGGAAATAATCATTTTGTACATCGATAATGATTAATGCAGTGTGTTCCGTTTTTTGTTTTTGTGCGTTCATTGTAATCAGTGAAATTAATATCAGACCTAAGGTCAGAATAGTTTTGAATGTGTTTTTCATATATGAAATTTTATAGGTCAAAATTAAATAGGTTTCAGATCCTGACCTTTGAACTAGTTCAAAAAAAACACTATCGAGACACAATATTGTTATTTTTTTCAATTAAGACTGTTTAAATAGAAAATTTTATTATCTTTTTAAAGAAAAATAAATAATAATCAGTTAATATAACGTAACGGTATCAGATTTGGATAAGCAAAAAATAACCTTATTTTATTCTGTCATACAAGAAAATATTTTTAAAGTAAAAATTTTAAATAACCATTATAAAAGCGGGATTCCCAAAATGTTTTTTGGGTAAAAAAGATTCATTTAGTGTTGAATAAAACATTAAATTTGCGACATTGATATTATGGATAAAAAGACACAAAAAAAACCGACTGAATCGCCTGAAAAAGGCAGAATCTTATCTAAGCCACGTATTTTTTTCGGGCTTACTTTTATACTTTTATCGGCTGTTCTCGCATTCTCATTCGTCTCTTATCTGATGAACTGGAAAGCAGATCAAAGCCAGGCAGGAACCATGCTGGACAAAAGCATAAAATCTTCCAATATCTTTGGTAAGGTGGGTGACTGGCTTGGGAATATTTTCATTTTTGAAAGTATTGGTATTGCCTCCTTTATCATCGCATTTTTACTGCTTGTAGTAGGTACTCTGATTCTTAAGAAGAAAATCTTCAAACCCTGGAAAACTATTGGCCACTCTTTATTTTTTATCTGCTGGCTTCCTATTTTCATGGGGGCACTTACGAAAGGTCAGGGTGTTTTAGGAGGTGTTTATGGATATCAGATCATGGACTATCTTAACTCCATCATCGGAGCAGTAGGTCTGTGGACCGTATTAGCAGCAAGCATTCTTCTTTATTTTATTCTTGAATTCAATCTTCGTCCAAGTTCTATCAAAGCGAAACTGGATAAGATCAATGAAAATACAATTGGAAAAGTAAAATCTATGATGCCGGACTCCAATGATGATTTCGAAGCTGATGAGGAGTTGAGAGAAGAAGCAGAGGAAGCGGAAGAAGAAACTGCATCCAGAGTTACCGTAAGTGATACTACCAATCATACTGTCAATAGTCTAATTAATACCAAGAAAGAACCAGAACCGGTAAGTGCACCGAAAGGATTCCCTGAAGTTCCGGTTTCCAACGAGATAGAGACCATTACCACACCCAACCATACTTCTTTTGATGCAGAACCTAAAGAAGTTTCTCAACCTGTAAGTTTAAATCTTTCTACCAAACCAGTTGTTCCGGTTTCCAGCCCTGAGGAAGCATTTGACATCAGGCCTTCTACTCCGTCTCCGTCAGTAACCACTGCTCCGGCACAGGATAATATTAAATTCAATGTAGAAGTAGCTCCGGTAATTGATATTCTGGATGATTCTGATAAAAAGTCTCAGGAACTGGTAGAAAAGCACGGATTGTATGATCATAAGCTTGATCTGGCCAACTTCCAGATGCCGCCTGTAGAATTACTGAAAGACTATGGAAATGAAGAAATTTCTATCAATAAAGAAGAACTGGAAGAAAATAAAAATAAGATTGTTGGACTTCTGAAGAATTTCAATGTTGGAATTGCAGAGATTAAAGCTACAATCGGGCCTACCGTTACGTTATATGAAATTGTTCCTGAAGCAGGTATCAGAGTGGCAGCGATTAAAAAACTGCAGGATGATATTGCACTGAACCTTTCTGCATTAGGAATCAGAATTATTGCGCCAATGCCAGGGAAAGGAACTATTGGTATTGAAGTGCCAAGAAAGAATCCTACCATGGTTTCTATGCGTTCTGTCATTGCTTCTCAGAAATTCCAGAATACGGACATGGACCTTCCGGTAGTTTTCGGAAAGACTATTTCCAATGAAATCTTTATGGCCGATCTTTCAAAAATGCCTCACTTATTGATGGCGGGAGCAACAGGTCAGGGTAAATCTGTAGGGATCAATGCTATCCTTACTTCCCTTCTTTATAAAAAACACCCAAGCGAACTGAAGTTCGTCATGGTAGACCCTAAAAAAGTGGAACTTTCATTATATTCAAAAATTGAAAGACATTATCTGGCAAAATTACCGGATGCAGAAGAAGCTATCATTACAGACACCAATAAAGTAATCAATACCCTGAACTCTCTTTGTATTGAAATGGATACCCGATATGACCTTCTTAAAAATGCTTTTTGTAAAAACTTAAAAGAATATAATAAGAAATTTACGGAAAGAAAATTAAATCCCGAAAACGGACACCGTTATTTACCTTATATTGTATTGGTAGTGGACGAGTTTGCGGATTTGATCATGACAGCAGGTAAAGAAGTTGAGTTACCGATTGCCAGACTTGCACAGCTTGCAAGAGCCGTAGGAATCCACCTTATAGTGGCTACACAGAGACCATCCGTAAATGTAATTACAGGGATGATCAAAGCCAACTTCCCTGCAAGAGCTGCCTTCAGAGTAATTTCCAGTGTAGACTCCAGAACCATCCTGGACTCTCCGGGCGCAGATCAGCTGATTGGTAAAGGAGATATGCTTTATTTCAATGGAAACGAAATTTTAAGACTTCAGTGTGCTTTCGTAGATACTCCGGAAGTAGAAAGACTGGCAGAGTTCATCGGAGAACAAAAAGGATATGCTTCAGCATTGCTGCTTCCTGAATATGTTTCTGAAGACTCAACAAGTTCAGTAGGTACTTTTGATCCGAACGAAAAAGATGCTTTATTTGAAGAGGCAGCAAGAATCATTGTTTCTACCCAGCAGGGATCTACTTCAATGCTTCAGAGACAATTGAAACTGGGATATAACAGAGCCGGCAGAATTATGGATCAGCTTGAAGCAAGCGGTATTGTAGGAGGATTCAATGGAGCTAAGGCAAGAGAAGTTCTGATCAGTGATCTTCATTCTCTGGAACAGTTCCTTGAAGATTTAAGAAACTAATTATTATAAAAATCATCAATACAAAAATTAATCCCGGATATTCCTGATCGGGAACCGGGATATAAAAAATTCAACAAAACTATTACTATGAAAATCACAACAAAACAAACTATTAGATGGGGACTTTTTGCATGTATACTTACCTTATCTTCATGTGCATTAAGAACTGTACCCAGTGATTATGCTTCTGTGAAACTGGATGTTATTGATTATAATACTCTGGGAAATGGCAAAGTCCTTATTTATAATGGTGCAGGAGTTCTCCATAAAATGGATAACACGGCAAGACTTAATATTGGCCTTGACGGTAAATCATTAGGGCAAATCAGACCCAAAGAATATGTTATTGTTGACTTAGAAAAGGGAAAGCATGAGTTCACAGCTCTTCATATAGATATGGTGAATATGAGAAGTAAGCATCCGGTTGATATCAATGAAAATACCAAAGTAATTAAAATTGAACCCACCATTACTTCCAATAAATTAACGGTCACCAATATTCTCCCTGAAAAATTTGACCAATACATTGAAAGACCAGAAACAAGGTAATTTGTAAAACAATATCTGTTATAAAGTATCCGGCGTTAAAAGGTGGATTTTTGGAACAGTTTTTGGAAGATCTGCGTAGTTAAAGGAAAAACAACAAGTTTTAACCTTAAGAATTAAAGAAAATCTAACGATTATTAAATTAAGAAAATGAAAAATATTATTTCAAAAGTTATATTAGGAAGTTTTGTTGTAGGTGCAGTAGGTATGGCCAACGCTCAAAAGATTGATGCGAAAGCTAAAAAGATATTGGATGATATTACAGCCAACTACAATTCTAAAAAGAATTCTTACTTCAAATTTTCTTTTGGAAGCGGTCTTAACGGACAGGTGACAAAAACAGAACCTGGTATTTATTATGTTGCCGGAGAGAAATACAAACTGAAGATCATGGATACGGAACAGATCTTCGATGGTAATAAAATTTACAACATCAATGCCGATGATATGGAAGTAACCATTGCCAAACCTAACGGAAGCAGCACCATGTTCTCCCCTATCAACTATCTTACGACGTATAGAAATGATTATAATGTAACCTACAACGGTAAGAAAATGATCAATGGTGTAAATGCGGACTTTATTAAACTGACTCCGGTGAAAGCAAACGGAATAAAATATGTATATCTTTTTGTAGATTCAGCAAAAAAGCAAATGGTAAAACTGGAACAGCACGGAAACAACAAAGATGTTGCTGTAATTGCCATTAAAGAATACAAAGAAAACCAGGAGCTGGATCCTAATATGTTTGTTTTTGACAAAAATAAGTTTAAAAACTACATCGTTACAGAACTTTAAAAAGCTGAAAGTGAATTCGCAACTAAGTAAATTGACTTTTAAAGTTAAAAAAATAACAAAATATAAAAAGCCACAAGTAAACTTTGTGGCTTTTTGATTAATTTTGGCGCATGTTAAAAATACTAGACCGATATATCATAAAAACCTTCTTTGGACCGTTTTTCTTTATATTCAGCGTATTGTTTTTCATTTTTATTGTAAACATTATCTGGGTACAGTTGGGGCAGTTTATGGGAAAAGGATTAAGCTACTGGCAGATCCTCAAACTTCTTTTTTACCTTGGGGTAAACGTAATCAGTATGGTTCTTCCCCTTACGATCCTTCTGGCGAGCATTATGTCATTCGGTGAATTTGGAGAACGTTACGAGCTTGCAGCCATGAAAGCAGCAGGAATTCCTTTGACCCGGGTAATGACTCCCCTTCTTGGAATTTCAACAATACTTGCAATTATGCTGTATTTTTTCTCAAGCAATATCATTCCTGATTTTCAGAAAAAGGCTAAAAACATGCTTTTCAACATTGCGCAAACTAAGCCTGCTCTTAATTTCACACCAGGACAGTTCATAGATCAGATTCCCGGCTATATGGTAAAATTTGATAAGATACATGGTGAAAGCGGAGAAAATATTGATGGCGTTTTTGTGCATAAAAAAGCCAATGCTTATGAAAACCAACAGTCTATTGTAGCTGAAAAAGGAAAGTTTGTTCCCGCAGCTAATAAAAATTTCCTAAAACTTGTATTATATAACGGATATGTATTCGAAGATGCTTTCGCAGGGAAAGGTGATAATGTAAGATTGAAACAACCTGACCAGGCTATTAAATTTGATACATTGGTATCTCACTTTGACATTAGTGAAATCATCAATAAAGCCATCGAAAAAGAGCAGATTACGGATGATTACCGTTTTGAGAGTTATCCTCAATTGAACAAAACTATTGTCAAAACCAAGAAAGACAACCAACAGTTCTTTGATAACATTGGCTCAGAGGTTCTTAATCAGGCCAATTCCGTTGTCACCTACATGGACAAGGGTAATAAGCATAAAGTAGCCCCAAACACCCAGATAAAACTGGATACTGTAAAAGGGGAAAAAAAACTGGAAATTATTTACAACTCCTATAACAGATTAGACAACCTGAAATCTACTTTAGAGTCTAAAAAGAATGAATACAGTTCTAATGTAAAGTATTTCAGCAAGGTTGTTATTTACCAACAGAGAATGGTAGCTTATTCGGTGACGTGTATCATCTTCTTCCTGATCGGAGCCAGTTTAGGATCTATCATCAGAAAAGGGGGAATGGGACTTCCTGTCATCATCGCTATTGTTATTTTCATTATCTTTTATGTAATGAATGTTGGGGTAGAAAACATGTCATGGAGCGGAAAAATGAATCCTTATCTTGCAGCATGGCTTCCCAATCTGATTCTTCTTCCTTTTGGAGTTTGGATGACCTATAAAGCACTTACAGATTCACAGCTGTTTGATGCGGAAAAATACAAAGTACTGTTCAAACCAATCACCAAAAGGTTTACGAAAAGTAAAGAACATCAGAGATATCAATAATTCTGATTTTAAAACAGAACTAAAGCTTCGGAGAAATTCCGGAGCTTTTTTATTGATTACTAATTAAAATATTTAGTGGATAACGATTTTAAATTTAAAAATTTATATTTGTGAGAATTTAAAACAAAACCATGAAGAAATTACTACTTATTGGCCTGTTCGGTCTTGCATCACTGAACGCCTCTGCTCAGGAGCAGAATGAAACCGGGACATACAACGGTGAAAAATACGGTTACATTATTGACAAATCCGGAAAGAAAACTGAAGGTGTTGTACAATTGCACGGCGGTTATTCAAGCCCGTGGCAAAATCAGTTAAAAGTAAAGTTTGCAGCCATTGCTGATATTGATAAAGTAAAGAACAGAATAAAATTTAAAACGTACGACACAGACGATATCAAAGAATATATGCTGTATGAAGGTGACACTCCGAGAGTTTTCAAATCGGTAAAATACTCAAACATGAGAGAGGCTTTAAATAGCTCAGAAAGTTCAACAGGATTATCGGCAGGCTTTAAGGCAATCAATAACCTTTCAAGAACGGAGCAGTTTGCAGAAGTAGTAACGGAGGGCAAAATTACAGTTTATAAGCTTTATGGCTATCCTACCGCTCTTTCTGCAAACAGCACACAGGCCATTACGCAGAGTGAAACAGACCGGTTAAAAGAGAATCCCAATTATATCTTTTCGAAGAAAGGAGGAAAAGCTGAAGAATTAACTCCCGCAAAAGCCAAAATCATACTGGCAGACTGCCCTTACGTAAAAGCAAAAATAGCAAAGGGTGAATATGGTTCCCTGAAAAATGAGGAGAAAAAAAGAACAGGTCTTGGAAAATTCATCCGGGATGAAATCAGCAATTCAACAGTGGATAAACTTTCAATCATCAATGAAGTGATCTACGATTATAATGAAAACTGCAAATAAAACAATATAAGGCTTTCTGTTGGAAGCCTTTTTTTATGTCATTAAATTTTTTATATTCTTATACACCACCAAACACTTAATTCTATGAAAATTCTAATTCTGACAGCCGGCCTGCTTCTTTTTGTTTCCTGTAAAAATGAAAAAGATAAAACCATTCCCAAAGAATCCGCTTTCATAGATAATTCTGTTGTAAAAAAGGATTCTGTAAAAGCAGACATAACAGAAAACCCCATTGATCAGATCAAAAAAGAATATGCTGTGCTTCAGGCTCAGCTGGAAGCTGAGAAGCTAAGTTCTTCAAAATTCAGTTATGACTGTAATGATGAACCTTCAGGAGAAGTTATTTTTCATTCTGACAAGGAAGGGATTAAAGTAATAGAGCATTTTTATGCAGAACACAGTCATTTTTCGGCATCTGAAAAGTATTTTATCAAAGAGGGAAAGCCTTTCTTTATTTTCAGACAGGAAACCGTATGGAATTTTGATGGCGGCACTCCCGAAAAACCGGTTACCAAAGATGAAATTACAGAAACCCGTATGTATCTTCAAAATAATCAGCTACTCAAATGTCTTGAAAAGAAATACAGTATAAAATCCCATCAGAAAGAAAAAACAGCTCCGGATACAATTCCTGGTAAAAAAATTATGTGTAACATGGAGGAAATCGTTAAGAGCTACCAATCTCTATTAAAACATAAAGACCAGAAAGGCTCCATACAATGTTTGTAAAAACAAAAGAGATTGCCCAAAAGTCAATCTCTTTTTTATATTTTGGGAGAGCCTGTATTTTAAAACTGATAAACAAAAGCATTAATATTCATTCCTGCGCCTACGGATGCAAATAAGACTACATCATTTTTTTTGATTTTATGATGTTCCAGTTCATCCTTTAAAATCATCGTCAGCAAAGAAGGAATAGTTGCAACGCTGCTGTTTCCTAATTTATGAATAACCATAGGCATAATATTTTCCGGAACTGGCTTTCCATACAATTGATAAAACCTGCTAACGATGGCTTCATCCATTTTTTCGTTTGCCTGATGAATGATAATTTTATCTAACTGATCAATGGAATACCCACTGTTGTCAAGACATTTTTTCATCGCATCCGGAACATTGATGAGGGCAAATTCATATATTTTTCTGCCATCCATCTTGATGTATCGGGTATCCGGACAGCTTTCGTTGTTGTAAGACTTTCCAAAATACAAATAGTCTTTTTCTTCAAGTGTATAAGAAGCTGATAAATGAGACCTGATCCCGGAATCATCATTTTCATTCACTTCCAGAACAGCCGCTCCTGCTCCATCTGCATAGATCATACTGTCTCTGTCGTGGATGTCCACTACACGGGAAAGTGTTTCTGCCCCAATAACCAGGCATCGTTTGGCTATACCAGACTTGATCAATGCATGAGCCTGTATGACTCCTTCAATCCATCCCGGGCATCCAAAAAGAACATCATAGGCTACGCAGAAATTATTTCTGATTCCCAATAAATGTTTCACCCTTGCAGCAAGACTGGGCACGGTATCAGACTGAACCGTTCCAAAACGAACATCCCCAAAATTATGGGCAAATATAATATAATCTAATGTTTCAGGATCGATTCCTGCATTTTCTATGGCTGAACGCGCTGCAATAAGTCCCAGATCTGAAGTAACCTGTGTACTGTGCGCATATCTTCTTTCTTCAATACCTGTAATCTTCTTTAGCTTGTCCGTAATGGAAGCATTATTCTCTTTTAATAAAATCCCTTCTTCATTAAGAAAAACATGTTTATCAAAAAATAAATTGGTTATTGTTTCTGATGGGATATAATTTCCTACCCCGATTATTTTTGTCATCATTTTAGTATTTGGCTCCTGTTTTTTAATTAGACCTCAGGAATGATTTATTAAATATAATGAATGAACGTAAATACTTCTCAATATAGTATAGAACAAGAATGCATTGCATTATAAAAAATTAAATGTGATAGCAGAAAAATAATAAAAAAAGAGGTGTCCCATCGGAAACCTCTTCTTTATTTTCAACAGCTTTAGAATTATACTTTCATAATTTCAGCCTCTTTTGTCTTAAGATGCTCATCACAAAGCTTAACGTATTTATCAGTATAAGTCTGGATTTCTTCTTCCACTCCTTTTACTACATCTTCAGAAACTCCTTCCAGCTTTTTAAGTTCTTTTAAACCATCCTGTCTTGCGTTTCTTACCGTCACTTTAGTGTTCTCAGTTTCTGCTTTAGCCTGCTTTGCAAGTTCCTTTCTTCTTTCCTCAGTTAAAGGCGGAACATTCAGGATAATGTTTTCTCCGTTGTTAGAAGGGGCAAAACCTAAGTTTGAGTTGATGATTGCTTTTTCAATCGCGTTGATTGCTGTTCTGTCCCAAGGTTGAATAGAGATTGTCATTGCATCCGGAACAGAAACATTCGCAACCTGGTTGATAGGAGTCATTGCTCCGTAATATTCTACCATTACATCCTGAACCATTGATGTAGAAGCACGTCCTGCTCTAATTCTTTGAAATGCGTGATCCAGGTGCTTTACCGCTGCATCCATGTCTTGTTTTACAGATTCTAATATAAGATCTAATTCTTCCATTATTATATTAAAGTTTGATAAATTACACATCTATTAATCCATCTGAATATCAGTTAATTAAAACTAAAAAAACGCTGTAAACATCAGTGTTTTCTTATTGTTTTAAATTATTTTTTTACTATTCAGTGCTGCAAAAATAGTGATTATTTCCATATTTTGGTAAGACTGCATTCTGTATTTTAAGAAAACTATAATATTTTAAAATGTGATTACTTTAACATATACATTTTGTGTGTTTAATGTTTTGGAAATAGTTGACGATTAGATTAATTAGTTTATTCTATAAATCCTTTTACAATAATAAAAGTTCGCTGTTTAGATCAGGCTTATTAAAATAAAACAAAACACCTGTCACAGTACTGCAACAGGTGTTTTTATATTTTTTAGTAGTTAAATTAATTATAAATCAACCAAAGTCCCTACATTTTCTCCGTCTACGATTTTTTCTAAATTTCCATCTTTATTCATATCGAATACAATGATTGGCAATTTGTTTTCGTGGCTCAAAGTAAAGGCTGTCATATCCATTACTTTAAGGTTTTTCTCAAATACTTCATCAAAAGATAATGAATTGTATTTTACAGCATCTGCATTCTTTTCAGGATCACTGTCGTAGATTCCGTCTACTCTTGTTCCTTTCAAGATCACATCAGCACCGATTTCGATGGCTCTTAAGGTAGCCGCTGTATCAGTAGTAAAATAAGGGTTTCCTGTTCCCGCACCGAAGATCACTACTCTTCCTTTTTCAAGGTGTCTTACCGCTCTTCTTTTGATGAAAGGTTCAGCTACTTTATCCATTTCGATAGCAGACTGAAGCCTTGTTTTGATTCCTGCATCTTCCAATGCTCCCTGTAAAGCCATTCCATTGATTACAGTGGCCAGCATTCCCATATAATCTCCCTGCACTCTGTCCATTCCTTTGGCAGCTCCTGCTACACCACGGAAAATGTTTCCTCCTCCAATTACAATCGCAACTTCACAGCCTTTTTCAACTACTTTTTTGATCTCAGCTGCATATTCCTGCAGTCTTTCATTGTCAATACCGTATTGTCTGTTTCCCATTAAGGCCTCACCGCTTAGTTTCAGAAGGATTCTTTTATATTTCATCTTTTATTTTTAATAACTTTTTATTAGTATGGGTTTCCCCTGAATTTGATTTTGCAAATATAATCATTAAAGATATTGATGAAAGAAAAATATTTAAATAGAAATAATGTCAGAAATATTTTGAAAAGTACGAAAAAGGATTATTTTTGCATTAATTATAAATTGAGTTGAAGAAAATTATCATTTTTTCATTATTTCTATCAGGAATTGTTTCTTATGCACAAACAGGAACAAATGTTTATCCGTTCTTAAATGTACCTGTATCTGCAAGACAGGCTGCTTTGGGCGGAGATGCAATTTCAGTAAGAGATTATGATGTTTCCTTTGCTATTGCAAACCCTGCCCTGTTAAATAAAGATTCTGACAAACAGCTTTCTGTAAACGCAACGGCTTATCTTGCCGACTCGAAATACGGAACTATTGCTTATGCCAAAGACTTTGAAAATGGCCACATGGCTACCATCAATGCAAGGTATATGAGCTACGGAAGTATTCCAAGGACGGATGAAAGCGGTTTTGAAAACGGAGAATTCAAAGCTTCAGATGTCGCTATTGGTGCGGGCTATGCTTACCAGTTTGAAGAAGACTGGACGATTGGTGGAGGACTTAATTTTATTACCTCAAAAATCGACAACTATACTTCTTCCGCGATCTCAGGAACAGCGGGAATTACCTATCATAATAAAAAAAGTAAAGAAGTAGTTTCATTGGTCATGAGAAACTTTGGGTTTCAGCTGAAATCTTTTAACGGAACAAGAGAAAATCTTCCTTTCAGAATAGATCTGGGCTATACCAAGACCATCAAGAACTTCCCTCTTGCCATCACCATTACCGCACATGATCTTCAGAAGTTTGATATTTCTTCAGAAGAGAATCTGGATGGGCAGAAAGTGGGTACCGGCAGAAAAATCGCAGATCACTTTTCGTTGGGGGCAGAATTGTTTCCGGAAAAGAATTTCAATATCAGGCTGGGCTATAATGTAAAAAGAGGAAATGAGCTGGCAGTTGCGGACCAAAGAAACTTCTCAGGACTTTCTGCAGGATTTGGAGTTAAAGTTTCCAGATTCCGTATTGATTATGCCCACGTGAGATACCACAACTCTTCGAACGTCAACCAGATAGGAATTTCTATGGACCTTTCCAGCCATAGAGGGGAATAATCTTCCTGACCGGAAATTTCTTAATTATTCCGAAAATTTCCTACTTATTCTTGATTTTCTAAAAAAAATCTTGAAATTTGCAGTATGAAAAAACCTGTAATTGCTATCGATGGGTACTCGTCTACCGGAAAAAGTTCTATCTCAAAAATCATTGCTGATCAGCTGGGACTTATTCATATGGATACAGGAGCGCTTTACAGAGGAGTTACCTGGTATGCTTTGCAGCATTGTCTGAATGAAAACGGTGAGATTGATCTGAATACGCTGTTCTCTTCTTTTAATCAGATCAGACTTGAATTTAAAAACAACGAAGGAACACTTATTTTATTCCTTAATGGCGCCGATATCTCTAAAGAAATCCGTACCAATACAGTATCGGACAATGTAAGCCTTGTTGCCAAACAGAAAGAAGTAAGAGACTTCCTGCTGCAGTCGCAGCGCAGTTTGGCAGAAAAAGGAGGCGTTATTATGGACGGACGTGACATTGGGACAGTAGTTCTGTCAAATGCGGACTATAAATTCTTCCTTACTGCCAGTATTGACGAAAGAACCAACAGAAGATTTCTGGAACTGAAAAGTCTGGGAATACAAGCAGATAAAGAACAGGTAAAACAAAATCTTATAGAACGTGACAAGATCGACAGCGAACGTGAAATAGCCCCATTGAAGCAGGCTGAAGATGCAATCGTTATTGATAATTCTGAACTAACAAAAGAGGAAACCATACAGCTTATTTTATCTCACATCAAAAAGATTTAACAATTTTTAATAGGCTTCAGGCCTCCTTTGGTATACAAATTGTAAGTTTTATTACTGTAAAAAACTAATCTATTATTAATTATTAAAAAACTTAAAATGTCTAGAAAAGGAAATAATACAGCAGGTATATTGGCAGGACTTCTTGCAGGTGCTGCAGCAGGTGTAATCTTAGGAATGTTATACGCACCGGAAGAAGGTAAAGAAACCAGAAAAAAAATTAAAACTAAAGCAAACGATCTTAAAGATCAGGCTAAAAATAAATACGGAGAGGTTTCAGAAAAAGTAAAAGACCAATATGGTAATATTTCTTCTACTTTCAAAGAAACGGCAAGCAGCGTAGCACATACTGTGAAAGACGGATATGATAAATACAAAGATCAGATTGTTTCTAAAACTGCAGATTTGGCAAAAGATGTAGAAGCGGAACTGAATGATCTGAAAAAATAAGTAATTTATCTTTTTTAAGTAAATTACAGAAAGGAACTTTTGTGTGAAAGTTCCTTTTTTTGTAACTTTAAAAAAAAACAATGATAGAAACTATTAAAGAATACGCCTCCAAGAGAATAGATCTTCTGAAAATTGAAGCGACTGAAAAGTCTTCACTTTCTGCCGGGCTCATTACTTACTTTGTAGTACTGCTTGTTGCTTTTGCTTTTTTTATTATCCTTTTCAATTTTGGAATTGCTTTCCTTATCGGAAAAGCACTGGATAATTACTCATATGGATTCTTAATTGTTGCTGCATTTTATGCGCTGATAATGGCCTTTGTTGTAGCCTTCAAGAATAAAATTGTCAATACCGTTGCTGATCAGGTCATTAAATTTTTAAATCATTAAACTATGGGCATAAAATACGAGAGCATAGAAGAATTAAGAAGAAAGAAAAAACTGCTTCAGAATGAAATAAGTGATCTGGAAAATCTTCTGACCTTCAAAAATACAAAAGAAAGCCTAAGTGCATTTACCAATGGTTTGAGTGATCAGTATCTTCAGGAAAAGATTGATGAAGACGGTGATGAAAAAGTAGTTTTAAGAAAAGATGTCATTGCCAAACAGCTTACTTCCGAGGTGAAAGATCTCCTGATCAGCAAAAATACCGCCGTAGGAATTGCAAGTTCCGCATTCAAGGGAGGAAATATTACAGACAGCCTTGTTAAACTGGGTGTTACTGCCATCGTAGGAAACTACGCCAAAAAGAATATGAAAAGTTCCAACTGGAAGAAAAAACTGATTGGTGCCGCATTGATTTATCTTGCTCCTATAGCGCTGAAATATGTCAGAAAAAAGATGGAGGTATATCAGAAAAACAAAAGTGTTTCAAGTTTGGAACAATTGATATAAAATCAGATATTGGAAACCAGATGCTGGATTATATTCAGTAATATTTTACAATAATTTCTAACCTCTGGTTTCTGATTTTCTATTTTGAGAATAACTGCCCTAAAATAATCCCGGCCGCCATTGATACATTCAGGCTTTCTGTAGACTGGGATTTTCCAAAGCGCGGAATACTGATACTTTTTTGTAAAAGCTTTTCTGTTTCCGGTCTCATTCCGTTTCCTTCATTTCCTAAAATCAGATTTAGCTTTTCAGGTTTCTGAAAAGTATAGATATTTTCTCCTTCCATATCGGTTCCGATATTTACATTCTCTGTTGTAGAAAGATATTCCACCAGATCAGTATAAACAATATTGACTCTGGTAAAAGATCCCATCGTTGCCTGAATCACTTTCGGATTGTACACATCTACAGTATCTTCACTACAGATGATCTGTTCAATACCAAACCAGTCTGCCAGTCGTATAATAGTACCTAGATTTCCCGGATCCTGTATCCCATCCAAAACCAATTGTATATTCTTATCTTCCCATTTTTCCTCCCCGGCAAGATAACATACTGCAACAGAATCTTTCGGAGTTTTAAGAAAACTTATTTTTTTTAATTCATTTTCAGAGATATGGGTAACAGGGATATCAGTACGGTCCAATTTTTGTGGATCGGTTGACAATATTTCTTTAACTTTAAAGTTAGAATTAGAAAGTTCACAAATGATTTTATTACCTTCAACCAAAAACAAATTGTATTTTTGTCTGAACTTCTTTTTATCTAAAGATTGTAAAACTTTTATTGTATGAGCTGTAAGCATTATAAGAATTCTCCTCAAAAATATTATAAAATTATCTCATTTGCAACATTTGTTGGTCTCCTTTATGCTTGTAGTACAACAAAAAAAGTTCCTGATGGCGAATATCTGCTCACCAAAAACAGTTTAGAGTTCGAGGATAAGAGAGAATTTTTCGACGAAGAGCTGAAAGATTACATCCAGCAGAAACCTAATAAAAAGCAGTTTCTTTTCATGCCATTGAGTTTACTGCTCTACAATATGGCAGATCCGAAGTACGATACCATACTTAATGAATACATGACCTATCCCGGTGAGATGAGAAATCAGAAACTGAGAGACTCTTTATTCCTTAAATATAATATGAAAAGCAGCGTCGGAAAAAGTCTGCTTTTTGACCGTTTATTGCACAATTGGGGAACACCACCGGTAATTCTTGATCAGACAAGAAGCGAAAAGAGTGCTGAGTCTATCAAAAAAAGACTTACCTACAGAGGATATTGGGATGCTGATGTAAATTTTAAACACACATTGGATTCAGCTTCAAAAAAAGCATCTGTTAATTATTCTATCAAGCATAACGATCCTACCCGCATTAAAGATTATTATTATAATATTCCGGACCAGGGCATCAAAGGGTATTACAACTATAATCTTAACAGAAGTCTTGTGAGATCAGGACAGATTCTTGACCAAACCGTTCTTGAAAGAGAGGTTACCAGAATTACGGATCTGATGAGGGAGTTTGGTTTCTACAGGTTCAATGCTTCCAATGATGAAGTTTATTTCGTTGCGGATTCTCTTAAAAGCAGAAAACAGATTCCTTTAACCCTGGAAATTCATAAAGATTCTCTGGATACTCCCTATAAAATAGCTACTTTTGGGAATATTGACGTTGCCATTGTAGATGAACCCGGTGACTATCCTAAAAATACCATGAAAGACAGCTTAAGGAGAATAAGATTTCATACGATGAATGATAAATACAAACCTTCATCTGTATGGAGAGCGATTATTCCGGACAGTAAAAAGGTTTTTGACCAAACGAAGCTGGATGTAACCAAGAGAAACATTTTATCGATGAATAACTTTAGCATCGTTAAAGCAAGAGACTCTCTGAGACAAGGCGGAATGGCCTCTCCTAACGACAGTATTGTAGATGTTTTGTATGTACTGAAACCACTTCCGAAGTATGAACTTAAAGTGGGAACAGATATCAATTATTCTCAGGTTTTAAATCTGGGAATCTCCCCTTCTGTGGACCTTACCACCCGAAATGTTTTCAGAGGAGCAGAAAACCTTTCTACCAGTCTTTCAGGGACATTTGGTTCTATCAGAAGTACAAAAGATATCAGTAAAAGAGTTGCAGCCTACGAAATATCAGCTCAGGCATCCCTGAATTTCCCAAGGCTTTTATTGCCTTTTAATTATTATAAATTCATTCCTAAACGATATACCCCTACATCATCTATTTTGCTGGGGGCATCAATACAGAACAACATCGGTTTGGGTAGGTTAATTTTTAATACGGGATTAAACTATCAGGCAAGTGTGAATGATCAGGTTTATCATAAGCTTACATTATTCAATACTCAGGTCAGTCTGACGAAAAATAAAGATGCCTACTATGACTACTTTGTGAATGACGGAAGGGTAAAAGATGAGGTATTCGGGAATTATTTTATGTTTAACCCAGAAACTGCGCAAACCGGACAAGATTACAAAGATGGAAAACTTAGTGTGGATGAGGTTTCCAAAAAGATTATTGAGAATGATGCTTACCGTGGAAGTCTCAATCAGCAGGGAAGAGATCTTTTAACGGCATTTACCGGAACACTGGTTAACAAAGACAGACAAACTCAGGATGTCCTTATTTCTTCCATGATCTACAATTTTGTTTATAGCGAAATTGGAAAAAAAGAATATCCAAATGCTTTTTATTTTAATGGAAAAGTAGAACTTGCGGGTAATATCTTAAGCTTATTTAATAAAAAAGATAATGGCGGAGGTATTGTTACCGGTCCACAAGGAACTATTTTTGGGCTGCCATACGCACAGTTTGTAAAATTTGATATTGATACAAGAAAATATTTCAAATTTAATGGTAACCAGACATTGGTACTGCGCCAGTTTATCGGAGTTGGAATTCCGTATGGAAATTCTGAAGATATGCCTATTATCAAATCTTACTTCAATGGAGGTTCTAACGATATCAGAGCATGGGTAGCTTTTGGAGGATTAGGTCCTGCTGATTCTCAGGTGGATGAGAGAGTTCGTACTTATATGACTGATAATTTAAAGCTTACTACCAATATTGAATATAGAATTCCTTTCAATAAAACCTATGAAGGAGCTTTATTTACGGATATCGGAAATACGTGGAGTCTTCGTAACTATAACGACGGATATGGAGATGAATTTAAATTCGGTAAGTTCTGGAAACAAGTAGGTATCGGAAGTGGATTCGGATTAAGATTAAATATTGCCTACGTAACAGCGAGAATTGACCTTGCGTATAAGATCTATGACCCAAATAAACCTGAAGGCGACCGATGGAGATTCAAATTCATCCAGCCTTTCAAGCCAACAGTTAATATCGCGTTCGGGTATCCTTTCTAATCCGGAGAAACGCCTAGAATAAAATATACTACAGCAATCACACGGGCGAGGATTTCCCTCGTCTGGTTTCTGTAGAAACTTTCAGGTCTTGTGACATCCTGCGCATCAAATCCCAAAGCATTCATATCATTATTTCTTGCAAAAAACAATGCTCTCAGGTTGTGATATCCCTGAGATACGATAATGACATTTTTCTTCTTATAAACATCCTTACAGCGGAGAATACTTTTATAGGTGTTAAAGCCCTTCGGATCTTCCACAATAATATCTTCAGGCACTCCTTCCTGATTGATCAGATAGTTTTTCATTGCACCCGGTTCATTATACCCCTTACTCTTCTCCCCGCTCACTATAATTTTCCTGATTTTTCCATGATGGTAAAGAAGTGCTGCAGCATCCATCCTTTTGGTGAAATAAGGATTGGATTTTCCGGATCTCATTTTCGGAGATGTTCCCAGAACCAATGCAATTTCCCTTGGCGGAATTTTTGAAATTTTGGTATACGTTCTCCCGTTGGTAAGCCCGAAAACCCACACATTACAGAAGCATATCATCAGAATTCCCAATTCCAGTGATATAAACCCAAGGTTAAATATGTTCCTAATAATTCTCAACTAAGATCAAAGTTAAGCTTTATTTTTTTACTTTTCACAATAGACATACAAGCTAAAATATGTCCCTGCTCTTCCTCTTTTTCCGTAAGATACTCATTTTCCAGCAATTCCACCTCTCCTTCTTCTAAAGAGCATTCACAACTTCCACAGATTCCGGACTTGCAGGAATAAGGAACAGGAAATTTCTGCATCAGAAGCTGCTGAAGGATTTTATCCTTATTATCAGGGAGCTGAGTTGTATATTTTTTCCCCAGCATGGTAAATTCTACCTCAATATTTTCAATCAGAGGGAATTCTTTTTCTACAGGATAAATATCATCATTAAATTCTTCAAAAAGCTCAAAATGAATATTCTTTTTCGGAATTCCGTGGTGATAACATGCATTGGCCAATGTCTTGATCATTTCACCTTTACCGCATATCAATACTTCATCTACCGCATCCCAGATGGTAGATTCTTCATCTGTATCGTCTAAATGAAGGATCTGATTGATGATAAGATTCAGTTTCTTTTCATCCAGCCTGCCATAGAAAAACTGGTCTGCTGTTTTTTCCTGTGAGAAAAAGTAAAATATCTGAAGCCTGTCTCCACATGTTCTGGCAAGATTATCCAGCTGCTCGCGATAGACTAAATCTTCTGAACTTTTATTTCCAAAAAATAAAAACAGACGTGTTCTGGGTTCATTGTAAAGAATATTTTTAAAATGACTCAAAATGGGGGTGATCCCAATACCCGCAGCAAAAGCAACAATAGTCCTGAATTCGCTGGGTTTGGATACGATTGTGAATCTCCCTGCAGGTTCACTCACCCATAACTCATCACCAGCGTTATAATTTTGAAATAGCTGCGAAGTAGCTCCTTCATTGGAATTGATCTTTATTCCCAAAGATATTTTACCTTCATAAGGTGCTGAAGTCATTGAATAATCATTAATAACCTCTTTCCCATGTGAATGAAACCGTATACTGACGAACTGGCCTGCTTCAAATCTGAAATTTTCCTTTAAATTCTCAGGAATATCAAACTCCAGAGAAAAAGTATTTTTGGTCAGCTCTTCCTTTTTCGCTATTTTTAACGGATGAAACTGTATCAGTTTCCCTTTATAGATTTGTTGTTCCATAACTTCAATTCAAAAATAGATAAAAAATAATTTATGAAGAAGATAATTTTTTCCATGTTACTTCTTACTGCACTGTACAGCTGTAAAAAAGAAGGTCAGAAAACTGAAAACACTGCAGCCGCAGACTCCCTTTCGGCATCTCAAACTACAGAAAATGAAGAAAGTAGCATTCTTCCCAAAGAACTTTCTCCAGAAAATGTAAGCCAGCATTTAGCAAAAAATAATGATACATTATATGTCACCAATTTTTTTGCAACATGGTGCGGCCCTTGTATGAGAGAAATCCCAAGTTTTAAAAATAAAATGGAGGAGTTGAAGGGAAAACCTGTAAAATTCACTTTTGTAAACCTTGACGAGAAGGCAGAATGGGCTGGTGCTGTTAAGAATTTTGCCACAGAAAACAAACTGGGGGGAAATATTATCTTACTGGACGGACAAAAACTGGATCAAAACTTTTTCCATAACAATTTCAAACAGTGGGACGGAGGTTCTATTCCTTTTACTTTCATGAGAAAAGGTGATAAAACCGATGAATATCTGGGAATGATGACGGAAGATGTATTGAATTCAAAAATTGATTCTTTCTTAAAATAAAATAGGCCGAACTCTTTCTGAATCATGTCAAAAAAGTTTAAAATCCTGTGTTTATTATTTGTGATTGCTATTATTATAAGTGCTGTCATTAATCTGAACACAGGATTTTTAAGTTTAAGCCTCCAGGATTTTTTTCAGGACTCTGCTCATAGTCAAATCGCCGAGATCCGTATCAACCGTGTTCTGGTGATGATGCTGGCTGGAATTTCAATTCCCACTTCTGGTTTCCTGATGCAGGAATATTTTCAAAACCCGCTGGCAGGGCCTGATATACTGGGAATAACGTCGGTTGCCAGTTTATCAGTTGCCTTTTACATCTTCTTTTCTCATGATATTTTCCTTCCTGAATTTTTACAGAACAGTTTCCTCAGCTTAGCAGCTATTGGAGGAAGTTTACTGTTAATGCTGATACTGCTCTCCATGTCCAATAGGTTTCAGGATAAGTCCTATCTTATTATTTTCGGATTTCTGATATCTGCTTTTGCTGGTGCCATTGTATCTCTGTTACAATTTTATGCGGAAAACCAGAGTCTGAAAAATTATATTTTATGGTCTTTCGGAGCTAATAATATGGTAACGAGAAACCAGATTTATATATTGTTTATTTTAGTTTTAATTGGAATGACAATATGTTTCAGAGCCATAAAGCCACTCATTGGTAATTCACTTGGTAATTCCTATGCACAAAGTTTGGGAGTAAATTTGAAACAGCTGAAACTTTTAATAATAGTAGCATCGTCTATTCTATCCGCTTCTGTTACGGCATTTTTAGGACCTATTCTCTTTATCGGAATTATTGTTCCTCACTTCTGCAGACTCGTTTATAATCCATCAAAATTATGGCAGCAATGGATTCTTAATATGTTTCTGGGAATGCTGATCATGCTATTCTTCTCAGTTATTGCAGAAAAAACGCAGATCCCTTTGAATGTGATAAGTTCTGTATTCGGTATTCCTGTCATTCTGATGATGCTGTTGAAGCAGAATAAAGTTTAAAATACAATGATTAATAAAATGAATTGTTAATATAAAGCTCCTAACAGATTATATAGGTCAAGCAGATTTTGAGAATAAATCCTTAAATTTCTTCATTAAATAAAAGAGAAAATATTCGTAATGTGTCATTCCGAAGGAATCCATACTAACTTTGCAGAGATGCTTTCAGCATGACTTACTAAACACGACTTATCTTACTATAAATAAAGTAATGAACATTAGAATAACACAAAAACAATTAATTACTGCACACATCATTTTGTTTGTTGTAAGTTTTGCAATCCTGGAGTATTCAAAAATGTTTCGAATGAATCAGAAATTACATTGGGTTTATTCTTGGGGCCATAATTGGTGGATTTTTTTTGCACTACCTTCTGCTTTTTGGGGTTCTATTATCTTAGGTAGTTATACTTTATGGAAAATCAAAAAAAATAAATTCTTATATTTATTTTTAAGTTTTCTACCTATTCTGTTATTTATAATTCTTTTCTTATTTTAGTTATGCACCTACAGATCAAACAATCAGATATCGGCTACAAAACAACTTTAATTTCCAATGCTAATGCAAATTTGAAGCTTGGTGATGTGTGCCTGCTGATTGGTAATAACGGTGTAGGAAAAACAACATTAATCAAATCTATTCTGCATCAAATGCCTTTACTGAATGGAGAGATTGCTATTAATGGAAAAAATATAAAAAATCTTTCTGTAAAAGAAATTGCAGAGAATGTTGCTATTGTCTTTTCCAAATCTGTTATTCCGCAGCATTATACAGTTGAGGATCTTATTTCTCTGGGAAAATACATCTACTACCCTTTCTATTTTGAACTGAAAAAAGAAGACCGCGAAGAGGTGGCTCATATTATTGAAGAACTGAATTTGAATCAGTACAGATATACTCTTTTGAAAAACCTCTCTGACGGAAATCTTCAAAAAGCATTTATCGGACGGGCTATCACCCAGAATTCCCCTATTATTATTCTGGATGAACCGACTACCCATCTGGATGAAAAAAATAAAATTATTATTCTTAAAACTTTAAGAAAGCTTGCTAAGGAACAGAACAAACTTATTCTGTTTTCTTCCCACGACTGGAGACTCGCCAAAGAATTTGCAGACAAAATATGGTATGTAAAAGAAAATCATCTGTATTCAGGGATTGTGGAGGACATTTTGCTGCAGCACGATGAACTTACTAATGCTTCGTTATTTCAAATCAATGAGACTTTTATTCCACCTTTAATCTCAGCACCGCAGTTTCACAAGGAAATGCTGTATTCTCTGCTTCAAAAAAACTTCCCAAAAGATCTTTCTGACCTCAATTTCGAATTTCAGCCCCCATTTTGGGTAATTGCTAAGGATTCTATGACTTACCAATGTGAATCTTTTGAAGAAATTATCAATTTAGTCAAAAACATTCATTAATACTTGATTTTCTTTGATTTATCTACATACTATGCATGCATAGTATTATGCTAATCATACAATTTAATCCGCTTATTTACAGTCTATTAACAAAATTTAACGTTAATAAATATTATGCATGCATAATATTTATTAAATTTGGGTAAAACCATTGGCGCAAAAATGATGGATCATAATAAGGAAAAAATAGAAAACGTAGATTTAATTTTAAAGCAGACCTGGCTGGCTGTTTCTAAAATGTACACAGAATTAGCTCAGGAACATGATTCCACGGCGGTACAGGCACTCACTCTTCTTAAAATAGATCCCAAAGAAGGAACGCGAAGTACCAATCTTGGACCGAAGATGGCTATTGAACCCACTTCATTAACGAGAATCATTAAACTTCTTGAGGATAATGGATACATCTATAAGGAAAAGACCACCACTGATAAAAGAGAGGTTATCATCAAACTTACAGACAAAGGATTAAACTCCAGAAATATGTCTAAAGAGGTGGTGGTGAATTTCAACAAGAAGGTTATGGAAAAAATTTCTCCGGAAAAACTGGAGGCTTTCAAGGATGTAATGGGGGAAATCATGAAAATAGCCAACGAATTATTAAATAACAGAAAATAAATTTTGATGAAGCCTTCGGGTTCATATCATCTTATACAAATAAAAATTTACATATGAAAAGAAGAATCAAACATGTAACGGTTCTTGGTTCAGGAATTATGGGAAGCGGTATCGCTGCTCACTTCGCCAATATCGGCGTTGAAGTATCACTTTTGGATATTGTTCCTTTTGAACTTACTGAAGCTGAACAGAAAAAAGGTTTGACCAAAGATGACAAGGGAGTAAGAAACAGAATTGCTTCCGAAAACTTTGAAAAACTGAAAAAAGCAAGTCCTGCACTTCTTTATTCACCTAAGTTTGCAGACAGAATTACAATCGGAAACTTCGATGATGATCTTCCGAAAATAAAAAATACAGACTGGATTATTGAAGTAGTCGTGGAAAGACTTGATATCAAGAAGTCCGTATACGAAAAGATTGAACAGTTCAGAAAACCGGGAACATTAATTTCTTCCAATACATCCGGTATTCCTATTCATTTCCTTACAGAAGGAAGAAGCGAGGATTTCAAAAAATATTTTGCCGGAACACACTTTTTCAACCCGGTAAGATACCTTCCTCTTTTAGAGATTATCCCAACTAATGATACAGATCCTGAGATCATTGATTTCTATATGAATTATGGAGCAAAATTCTTAGGTAAAACAACTGTTTTAGCTAAAGACACTCCTGCTTTCATCGCCAACAGAATCGGTGTATTCTCTATGATGGATCTTCTTCATAATGTACAGAAATTAGGACTTACCGTTTCTGATGTTGATAAATTAACAGGTCCTGTCATCGGACGTCCGAAATCGGCTACATTCAGAACAGCTGATGTGGTAGGTCTTGATACTTTGGTAATGGTAGCCAACGGCGTTCGCCAGAGCGGTGCGGAAGCCAATGACTTCAATGATGTATTTGCCCTTCCTCCTTATATCCAGAAAATGATGGATAATAAATGGTTAGGTTCAAAAACAGAACAAGGTTTCTATAAAAAAGTGAAAAATGCAGAAGGAAAATCTGAAATTCATGGATTAAACCTTGACACTTTAGAGTATGAACTTCAAGGAAAATCGTCATTCCCGACATTAGAATTAACCAAATCCATTGATAAGCCAATCGACAGATTCAAAGTATTAATCGGAGGTAAAGACAAAGCAGGTGAATTGTACAGAAAGTCTTTAGGAGCATTATTCGCTTACGTTTCACACAAAGTCCCTGAAATCTCTGACGAAGTTTATAAAATTGACGATGCCATGAGAGCCGGTTTCGGATGGGAAAACGGTCCATTTGAAATCTGGGATGCTGTAGGTGTTCAGAAAGGTATTGAACTGGCAAAAGATGCAGGATACGAAGTTTCTGAATGGGTGAAAAATGTAGAAACTTTCTATAAAGTGAATGACGAAGGACAAAGCATTTACGTTGATAAAAATTCAGGAGAATACAACAAAATTCCTGGTCAGGATGCATTTATCATCTTAGATAATATCAGAAAAAATAAAACACTTTGGAGCAATTCAGGTGCTGCAATTGAAGATTTGGGAGATGGTATCATCAACTTTGAGATCCGTTCAAAAATGAACTCGCTTGGAGGCGAAGTTCTTGACGGATTAAACAGAGCCATTGATTTAGCTGAAAAAGAATATGACGGATTGGTTGTAGGAAACCAGGGAACTAATTTCTCTGTAGGTGCAAACCTTGCTATGATCCTTATGATGGCTATCGAGCAGGATTGGGATGATCTGAATATGGCGATCGCTTACTTCCAGAAATCAATGATGAGAGTACGCTACTCTTCTATTCCTGTAGTAGTTGCTCCTCACGGAATGACTTTAGGTGGAGGATGCGAAATGACAATGCATGCAGACCGGGTGGTTGCAGCCGCAGAAACGTATATCGGACTTGTAGAAACCGGAGTGGGAGTAATTCCTGGTGGTGGTGGTACTAAAGAATTGACTTTGAGAACTTCCAGAGAATTCCACAACGATGACGTGAAGAATAACAGACTTCGTGATGCCTTCATGAACATCGCCATGGGTAAAGTAGCTACTTCCGCTTATGAAGCTTACGATATGGGAATCCTTGAAAAAGGGAAAGACATCGTTTCTGTAAGCAAAAACAGACAGATTGCTGAAGCTAAAAAAGTAGCAAAATTATTAGCTGAGCAAGGTTATACCCAACCTATAGAGCAAAAAGTAAAAGTTCTTGGTAAAGATGCATTAGGAATGTTCTACGTAGGAACAGACCAGATGCTAACCGGAAACTTCATCTCTGCACACGATAAGAAAATTGCGGATAAACTGGCCAACGTAATGGTAGGCGGAAACCTTTCCGAGCCAACTGTGGTAACAGAACAATATCTGTTGAACCTTGAAAGAGAAACTTTCCTTCAGCTTTGTGGGGAAAGAAAAACTTTAGAGAGAATTCAGTATATGTTGCAAAATGGGAAACCTTTGAGAAACTAACGGGAAGCTCCGTAGGAGCGAACTGTTAATAGCATGAATAATTTTAAAAGTTGGAAAGCCTCGTAGAGGCGACCTGTTAATGTATGGCAAACACCTACACTCAGATTTATATTCACATTGTTTTCGCTGTAAAAGGAAGACAAAATCTGATTTCAAAAGAAAACAGAGAAGAATTACATCAGTTTATTACAGGTATTATTTCCAATAGAAATCAAAAATTATTCGCAGTTTTTGCAATGCCTGACCATGTGCATATTCTTGTAAGTATGAATCCGACACTTGCGGTTTCAGATTTAGTAAGAGATATTAAAGCGGGTTCTTCAAAATTCATCAATGAAAAAGGATGGATCAATGGAAAATTCAATTGGCAGGAAGGGTACGGAGCTTTTTCTTACTCTAAAAGCAGTGTTGATTCTGTTGTAAAATATATTTTATATCAGGAAGAACATCATAAAAAGAAAACTTTTAGAGAAGAATATCTGGATTTTATGTCAAAATTTGAGATAGAATATGATCCAAAATATTTATTCGAATGGATTAATGATTAACAGGTCGCTCCTACGGAGCTCCGCAAAAAGCAAAAACAATATCTATGAACAGTTTACCTCTACGAGGCAAAAAAGTCTTAAAACAATTTAATTAAACAAAAAAATGAAAACAGCATACATAGTAAAAGGTTTCAGAACTGCCGTTGGAAAAGCTCCAAAAGGAAGTTTAAGATTTACAAGACCTGATGTAATGGCAGCTACCGTTATTGAAAAATTAATGGCTGAGCTACCACAATTAGATAAAAACAGAATTGACGACCTTATCGTAGGAAATGCAATGCCGGAAGCTGAACAAGGGCTGAACGTTGCACGTCTGATCTCTTTGATGGGATTAAATACAGATAAAGTTCCGGGAGTAACCGTGAACAGATACTGTGCATCAGGAAGTGAGGCAATTGCCATTGCTTCTGCAAAAATTCAGGCTGGTATGGCAGACTGTATCATCGCGGGTGGTACAGAATCAATGTCATATATTCCGATGGGAGGTTATAAGCCGGTTCCGGAAACGGATATTGCAAAAACAAACCCGGATTATTACTGGGGAATGGGTTACACAGCCGAAGAAGTGGCAAAACAATATAATATTACAAGAGAAGAACAGGATCAGTTTGCTTTTGAATCTCATATGAAGGCTCTAAAAGCCAATCAGGAAGGAAAATTTGCCAACCAGATTGTTCCGGTTCCTGTAGAATATAATTTCCTTGACGAAAATCAGAAAATGCAGACTAAAAAATTCGATTTTTCTGTAGATGAAGGTCCGAGAGCTGATACTTCTTTAGCTGGTTTAGCAAAACTAAGACCTGTATTTGCCAACGGAGGAAGCGTAACTGCCGGAAACTCTTCACAGATGAGTGACGGAGCTGCTTTTGTGATGGTAATGAGTGAAGAAATGGTAAAAGAATTAGGTCTTGAACCGGAAGCAAGATTAGTAGCCTATGCTGCTGCAGGATTAGAACCAAGAATTATGGGAATGGGACCTGTTTATGCTATTCCAAAAGCATTGAAACAGGCAGGTCTGGAATTAAAAGATATCGATTTGATCGAGCTTAACGAAGCATTCGCTTCTCAATCGGTTGCAATCAAAAAAGAATTAGGTTTAAATCCTGACATTCTAAACGTAAACGGAGGGGCAATTGCTCTTGGACACCCGCTTGGATGTACAGGAACAAAGCTAACCGTTCAGCTTCTTGATGAAATGAGAAGACGCGGTAACAAGTACGGAATGGTTTCTATGTGCGTTGGAACAGGACAGGGAGCGGCCTCTATTTTTGAACTACTTTAATCAATTATAGATTTTAAATTATAAATTTTAGATGCAATGGGTTTCAAAGAAGATAATTTGATCCAAATAAAAACTTTTGATTTTGCCTTAAGAATAATTAAATTTTATACTGAGTGTAAATCTCAAAACGAGTTTATTCTATCAAAACAAATTCTTCGTTGTGGAACTTCTATTGGAGCAAATGTAGAAGAAGCTATAGCTGCTCAATCTAAAAAAGATTTTATATCAAAGCTTTCTATTGCAAATAAAGAAGCGAGAGAAACAAGATATTGGCTGAAGCTTTATGATTCTTCAAATCTTGTTCAAATTGAGATCAATTCATATTTAAAAGACATTGAAATGATCATTAATATTTTGACTAAAATCATTAAAACATCATCTGAAAATTTATAACAACAAAATCTAATTTAAAATTTATAATCTAAAATTTAAAATAATAACAAATGAGCAATATACTTAAAGGCGGGGAATTCCTGATCAAACAAATTCCTGCAAACGAAATTTTCAGTATTGAAGAACTGAATGAAGAACAAAAGATGCTTCGTGATTCTGCGAAGGAATTTATCGATAGAGAAGTTGTTCCTCAAAGAGAGCGTTTTGAGAAGAAAGATTATGCATTTACAGAAGAAACAATGCGTAAACTGGGCGAAATGGGAATGTTGGGAATCGCTGTTCCCGAAGAATACGGAGGTCTTGGAATGGGCTTTGTCACTACAATGCTTGCCTGCGACTATCTTTCCGGAACTACAGGTTCATTGGCTACAGCGTATGGAGCACACACAGGAATCGGAACGTTACCAATTGTTCTTTACGGAACTGAAGAGCAAAAGAAAAAATACCTTCCGGATTTAGCAACAGGAACAAAATTCGGGGCTTACTGTCTGACAGAGCCGGATGCCGGTTCTGATGCGAATTCAGGGAAAACAAAAGCAAAACTTTCCGAAGACGGAAAACATTATATCATCAACGGCCAGAAAATGTGGATCTCTAATGCAGGATTTGCTGATACATTCACATTATTCGCTAAAATTGATGATGATAAAAATATCACAGGATTTGTCATCAACAGATCTGAACTTGAAAATCCTGAAAGCTTAACTTTCGGAGAGGAAGAGCACAAATTAGGTATCCGCGCATCTTCTACCCGTCAGGTTTTCTTCAATGATATGAAAATCCCTGTGGAAAATCTTTTAGGAGAAAGAAACAACGGTTTCAAAATCGCTTTAAATGCACTGAACGTAGGCCGTATCAAACTGGCAGCAGCTTGTCTTGATGCACAGAGAAGAATCTTAAACCACTCTATCCAGTACTCTAATGAAAGAAAGCAGTTTGGTGTTTCCATTGCTACTTTCGGAGCCATCAGAAAAAAACTGGCAGAAATGGCAACCGGAGTTTTCGTAAGTGAAGCAGGTTCTTACAGAGCTGCTAAAAACGTTCAGGATAAAATTGATGAGCTTGTTGCAGCAGGATTAAGCCATCAGGAAGCAGAATTAAAAGGTGTTGAGGAATTCGCGGTAGAATGTTCAATCCTTAAAGTATTTGTTTCTGACCTTGCCCAGCATACAGCAGATGAAGGAATTCAGGTGTACGGAGGTATGGGATTCTCTGAAGACACTCCTATGGAAGCTGCCTGGAGAGATTCAAGAATCTCGAGAATCTATGAAGGTACCAACGAAATCAACAGATTATTAGCTGTAGGAATGCTTATCAAGAGAGCCATGAAAGGTGAACTTGATCTTTTATCTCCTGCAATGGCCATCAGCAAAGAATTGATGGGTATCCCTTCATTTGAAGTTCCTGATTATTCAGAATTCATGAGTGAAGAAAAAGCAATTATCGCTAACCTTAAGAAAGTATTCTTAATGGTTTCCGGAGCAGCTCTTCAGAAATACATGATGGATATTGAAAAACAACAGCACTTATTATTAAATGCTTCTGAAATCCTTAACCAGATCTACATGGCAGAATCTGCAGTATTAAGAGCAGAGAAACATTTCTCTCCTGAATCTGTAGAAGCAGCTATGGCTCAGCTGAACCTTTACAAAGCTGTAGAGAAAATCATCACGGCAGCTAAAGAAGGAATTGTTTCTTTCGCTGAAGGAGATGAGCAGAGAATGATGCTTTCAGGATTAAGAAGATTTACTAAATATACCAACCATCCGAATGTAGTAGCACTTACTGAAAAAGTGGCAGCTCACTATATTGAGAAAGGAGCTTATTAGTCTTTAATACCATAAATTTGATTCAGCGTCCCAATTTTGGGGCGCTTTTATTTTTAGCCCACATTTCTTATGGTTATCATTGGATTTATTGGCAGCCAATAAGTATATTCAAAAAAAATCATTATTTTTATTCTAAATTAAATAACACATGAAGAAATTATTATTTCCCCTAGTCTTCATTTCGGCCATGTTTACGGCACAAAAAAAAGAAAATGTAATCCCTGTTCCCAAGGTTGATACAACCAAAATAGTTTCTAAAGGAAAATTCCCGGGATATTTTGCTCTGAAACCTGAGCATGCTCAGAAAGAACTTTACAAAATACTGACAGTTAAGCCTAAAGATACTGCTCTATATCTTGCTTTAAAAGAACCATCAAAGGATGAGTCACAATATAAAATTTTAAATTCAATTACTTCTGATAAGCTTCAGCCAAGCAGGAAAAAGATAATACCATCCAAATAAACACAATACAAAATAAAAATTATTACCATGGGAAAGTTTATTATCTCTCAAAAAACAAACGGAGACTTCCAGTTTAATCTTAAAGCAGGAAACGGACAGATCATTTTAACCAGTCAGGGATACAGTACCAAACCATCCTGTGAAAACGGAATCGGATCCGTAAAAATCAATGCACAGGAAGATGCAAAATTTGAAAGAAATACAGTGAATGACGGCAGGTGTTACTTTAATTTAAAAGCAGGAAACGGACAGATCATTGGAACCAGCCAGATGTATGAATCTGACAATGGTATGGAAAACGGGATAGAATCTGTAAAAAACAATGCTCCGCATGCTCCTGTAGAGGACGAAACAAACTTGTAAAATCATCTGAAATATTCTTCATAAAAAGGCCTTAGTTTTTAAGGCATTTTTTATTTTTGTAATCTATTTTTCGTAAAAAATGACAAAAGAAGAATTACTGAATAAAGCAATCAAAATTGCCGATAAGGCTCATAAAGGACAAACCGATAAATACCATGCTCCCTACATTGCCCACGTAATGCGTGTAATGAATTATGGTAAAACACTGGATGAAAAGATTGTTGGCGTTCTGCACGATGTGGTAGAGGATCACCCACTGGAATTCAGCCTGGATTATTTAAGATCGGAAGGGTTTCCTGAATATATTATTTTTGCCATCAGCTGTCTTACAAAGCTTGATCCTGAAGAAGATTATGATGAATTCATCAAAAGAACAGAACGATCTCTCCTTTCCGTTGCTGTAAAACTGAATGACCTTCGTGACAATATGGATCTCAGAAGAGTAAACAGAGAGCTTACTCCTAAAGACATCAAAAGATTCAACAAATATCTGAAAGCTTATCGTTACCTGATAGAGAAATATTAATCAAGAAAAATTTAATAAAAACACACATGACTAATAACCTACCTAAAATTTCATCGGCTTATCAATCTAAGCTGGTTTCTGCTATTGTATCCATCTCAGTTTTTTTTCTGATCTATCTGATACTTATTCTCGCGTCTCTGCTCATGATATTCTTATTAGGATATGGTGCCATAAAAATGCTGAGTGTTTCTCTCAATTACTTTACCGTTTTTGGTGCGGCAGGATTATTAAGTGTAGGGATTTTTGTTTTTATTTTCCTTGTCAAATTTATTTTCAGAAAAAACCATTACAGTACACGTCACCTGCTGGAAATTAACAGATCTCACCAGCCTCAGCTTTTTGCAATTATTGATGAAATTGTGGCTGAAACAGGAGTAAAAGCCCCTCAAAAAGTTTTTCTTTCTCCGGATGTAAATGCCAGTGTAAGCTATAACTCTGTTTTCTGGAGCATGTTTTTGCCGGTGAAGAAAAATCTGACGATTGGCGTTGGGTTGATCAACACTACAAGTGTAGGAGAATTGCGGACAATTCTGGCTCACGAATTTGGACATTTCTCTCAAAAAAGCATGAAAATAGGCGGTTATGTAAGCCAGGCAGAAAAGATTATTTTTGAAACCGTTTACAATAATAAAGACTATGAAAACTTTATCATGGAGTTTTCGGGAGGGAATGCTATTTTTAAAATTTTCGGTCTGATTTCAGTTAGTTTCATTAATGCATTTCAATCTGTTCTTAAAAGCATGTCCAGCTTTCTTTTCAAAAATCATGCTTCCCTGCAAAGAGAAATGGAATACCATGCAGATGCTATTTCAACCTATATAACCAATCCTGATGAGCAGACTTCATCTTTATTAAGACTGGAATTGAGTGATGTTGCTTTTAATACTTCCTTTAATTTTTACATTGAAAGTAATCAGAAATATCTTCCAAAAGACCTGTACAAGAATCAGGTCTCTTTAATGAAAATTCTATCTGAAAGGAATAACCATCCTTATATCAACGGATTTCCAAAAATTGATGCTGAAGATCTTACCCGCTATAACAAATCCAGAATAGAAATTGAAGACCAGTGGACTTCACATCCTGATATTTTAAAAAGAATTGAAAGAATTAGAACAAACGAAACCAGAAGAACAGCCGCAGACCACAGATTTGCAAAAGAAATTATCAGCGGGTTTGATAAGATTTGTGAAATTATGACGTCAAAATACCTCACTTTACACATGGTGAAAAACGTGGGTGAAGTGATAGAGGATGAAACTTTCATCAAGCTTTATCTGGATCATAATATCTATCAGTCTTTCAGTTCCAATTTTAACGGATATTACGAAAGGCACAATCCTGTTATAGAAAACATTGAATCATGTATTCCTGATGCTGCGGCTCATGATGATAGAGATCTTTTCAGTGACAAAAAGGTATCTTTAGTCTATGAAAAATCAGGAATAGAGGGTGATATACAGATCCTGCAATACCTGGCTTCCCATCCGAAAGAAATAAAAACATTCAGATTTGACGGCACTTTATACAAAGCAAAAGATGCTGCAGGCCTTATCCCTCAAATAGAAAATGAACTGAGAAGAGTAAAAGACGAACTTTTGGAAAATGACAAGGCTGTTTTTCAATACTACTATCATATTTCCGATGAAGATATTAAAAAAGACCTTCTTAAAAAGTACAAAAATTTTGCAGTAATCGATAAAGAATTTGATGATTTTCAGAAAAGTCTTAATGATTTTACACCATACCTCCAGTTTATGGCTGCCACTTTACCTTTTGAAGAAATCCGTAAACACAGGGCTAAACTATTGAAAGCAGAAGAACCTTTTAAACTGAAGACGCAACAACTGATTGAAAACTCGGCTTACAAAGAAGCTTTAAAGCCTGATGATAAAAATATTTTACAGGAATTTGTAAAATCTGAATACATCTACTTCAATAAAGACAAATACCTTGAACATGAAGTAAGTGCCATATCGTTAGTGATTGAAAAATATCAGACATTACTGAATGATTATTATCTTAATTCTAAACTGGAGCTTTTAAACTTTCAGGCCGGTTTGAATAATAATTAATCCGCCCCCGGGAAATCGTAAGTCTTCGTGTGATGATCTGTTCCGTCGATATTGATGTTTAACGCAAGGTAAACGAAATGTAAATTTTTGTTTCCTTTTGCTTCAAATTCACGCTGCCACAGATATCCGCTCACGATGCCAAAATAATCATCAATCTGATAGCCGAAACCGCCATAGACTCTGTTTCTGGCAAAAGTAGGCTTCATCGGAGAGACAAAGAATACTTCGTCATAAGCATTGGCAAAAACAGTTCCTTTCTTAATGGTTTTGGCGTTTAAAGGGACACTTACGTTCAGACGATATCTGTAACGCATTCTCTGTGAAGTCTGATCTGTTTTCGGCTCATAGAACCAGCTCTTTTCAGCACGGAAACGATTTTCAAACTTTACGATACCTTTCTTGATATCTATAATGTCCTGAAGCCAAACTCTGAACTCCTCTCTGCTCAGACTGTGTTCTTTATAGTTAACATATCTTCCAAGTCCTACAAAAGGTTTGTGGTTTTTGGTAAGATTATACCCTAATCCTCCTTTTATTTCATAATAATCGGGATAAGTATAATCTTCGTTACCACGCAGCTGACCTTCTGCATAAAGGAAAAATTTCGGATGAAACTTATAGGTCAGAGTTACTGCATTGAAGCTGGAAATGTGTTCCTGTGCTTTAAAAAAAGAAATTCCAAGTAGTAAACCTAGGCCTATAAGACGTTTCATAAAAAATTTTTGCAAATGTATATTTTTTAACAATTTGTTAATATTAACTTTCATTAATATTAAATTAACAGCTACTTAATATTAATAGTATAAGAAAACCCAATGTGGAACCATCTTTGCGGCATTCCTACTCCAAATGCTTCCGTATATTTTGTATTTGTTACGTTGTTAATCAGTACATAAACCGAATAATCTTTCTTGGCAAAGCTCAGCTTCTCATCTACAAGATTATAGGTTCCCAGATTGACTCTTTCATTGTAACGGTAAACAAGCTCATTGGTAAAGTTTTTCAGGAATTTTACTTCTAATTTGGAAACAAACTGATGTTTCAGATTATCCAGAATATATCGAGAAACCAGACCCGCTTTTTCTTCATATCTGCTGTCAATATAAGTATATCCAACGGTATATTTTAACCAGTCTGTCGGTCTGTGGCTCCACTCTGCTTCTATTCCTTTCGTTTTGATATCTCCAACATTCTGAGCATACCAGACTTTATCACTCAGCTCTTTTTTAACCCAGTCAATAGAATTGCTGGAATTTCTTAAAAACCCGCTTACTTTGGCTAAAATTTTATTATCCTGATATTGGTAGCCAACCTCGGATGACAGCGCATTTTCAGGCTGTAAATCAGGATTTCCCTGTTCAGTTTTACTTATATAATACAGATCCGTAAAGGTTGGAATACGGTGTACTTTTGCAATATTTCCGTAGATTTTATTATTAGAATTAAAGTTATACCCTACATCCAGCCCAGGATAGAAAAAGTTTCCTTCCTTCGAATAGTTTGCCCAAGAAATTCCCGGACTGATATTCAGTTTTTTATCCAGCAATGAAAAATGATGTTCAAAGAAAAGCTGAGAAACAAAACGATTTCTGTCTCCCAAATTACTACTTACCAAAACCTCTTTTCTAAGCTCAACTCCAATTCCGGTTGTTCCCAATCCCCACTGGTAACTGGAATTCACTTCTCCACCCACATTATTTCCAATATGCATATTTCGGTAAAAAATAGGATTCCATCGGTCATAAAGGTACATATCCTGTCCTCTTCTCCAGTATACATTAGAATTAAGTTTCAGTTTTCCAAAAGTCTGCTGATGAGCCACACTTACGATAGAAGCTTGTGTTTCCTCATATTGTTTTGTAGCAGCACTGGAAGCATAAAAACCATTGGCTCCGAATTTCTTTTCCGAAAAGCCAGCCTGTACTCTTACATCTCCGTTTTTGATGTTCAGTTTTCCCTGATAAAATACATTTCTGATTTCATAATCTGTATTGAACATATAGCCTTCTGAAGAGGCAGAATTTGCCTGAAGAGAGTTCGTGAACTTCTCATTTCCAATCTGCGCATTAAATCCAAGACCATACGTGCTGTAATCTCCGCCCTCTGCACTGATTTTTACTTTCTTGCCTGGTGTAGTCCTGGTAATAATATTAATAACACCGGCATATGCATTCTGTCCGAAACGTCTTGCTGCCGGGCCTTTTATGATCTCTATCTTTTCTACGTCATCAAGATCTACCGGAATATTCATACTATTATGTCCGGTCTGGGAATCATTCATCCTGATTCCGTTCAACAACAGCAGAACCTGCTCAAAAGAACTTCCACGAAAACCGATATCACTCTGCACCCCATTAGCTCCTCTCCTTCTGATATCCATCCCTGGCACCTGCTGAAGAATTTCATCGATACTTTTAGCCGGAGAATTTACAATGTCTTCTCTGGTGATAACGCTGATGTTCTGATTAGCGCTTTTATAAGGTGTAGAGATAAATTTTCCCTGAAATTCAATGCTTTCAATATCTGTTGTCTTTTCCTGTGCATTTACCCAAAGTAAAGTTCCCAGAAAAAAAGCACTTCCTATCTTTTTGATCATAACCGTTTTCGTAGTTTTTTTAACAGAGTCCAAAAGTAAGGGAGTTCACCAAGACAGGCAAATGATAGTTGTCATAAAAAAAGATGCAGCGTAATGCTGCATCTGTGTGAGGGAGTAATTCTATCTTTTTTTCATTAAATGTGTAACTAGATCTCTGAATAATTTTCTCATTTCTATATTACATATTTACAATTACAATTTTAAATAATTTTACAACATAAAACAATAGTTACATAAAAAAACACAACACATTTTAAAAATATACATAAAACACTGTAAAACAAATAATAAAACAAAATTAAGTCCACAAAAAACATTTATTTTTATCATTTATCTACAGGTCTTTTTCTTTTTTTGAATTCTTATTTCATGTTGATAATAACAATTTTTAACAATAAGATAAGCGTAAATTTTTCGCTAAAATTTCGTAATTTTGTGGGTCTTAATTTTACGATGAAAGTATTCTGTTTCAACAGTGATTTTTGTCCGCATTTATAAAAATGCAGCAACAGGTTTCGGATGAATTCAGAATAGAGGTAAAAGTTCAATTGATACCGGCTGCAGAATATTTGTAGCCAAACACCGTTACTGGCAGCCTTAATGCTGTGCAGTCTTTTTATGAATAAACAAAATATGGCTAACACAACAGAAATAGATATAAAAAAACAGATTTTCGTTAAGAATGCCCATCTTAATAATCTGAAACATATAGACGTCCTGATTCCGAAGAATAAGCTTATTGTTATCACAGGAGTTTCAGGAAGCGGAAAATCCTCTTTAGCCTTTGATACTATTTATGCGGAAGGACAGAGAAGATATGTTGAAAGCTTAAGTTCTTATGCCCGTCAGTTTTTGGGAAAATTAGAAAAACCAAAAGTAGATGATATCAAAGGACTTGCTCCTTCTATTGCTATTCAGCAGAAAGTAATTTCTTCCAATCCTCGTTCTACAGTGGGAACTTCTACAGAGATCTACGATTATATGAAACTCCTGTTTGCAAGGATTGGGAAAACCTTTTCACCGATTTCGGGAGAAGAAGTGAAAAAAGATTTGGTTTCTGATGTAATTGACTTCATCAAGGCTTCAAAAAAAGATACTTCATTTCTATTGACCGCTCCTTTGGAATATGACATTAATAATTTTAAAGAAACATTAAATGTTTTAAAACTGGCCGGTTTCACGAGACTTGAAATCAATGGAAATGTAGCCGGAATTGAAGATCTGGAAAGTTTTGGTTTTGCTCCGGAAAAAGGAATGACGATCAACCTTGTAATAGACCGTTTCTCGTACGAAGAAGACGAAAGCTTTTTACAAAGACTTGCAGACTCTATTCAAATGGCATTCTATGAAGGACGCGGATATTGTTCATTAAAAAACGCCGATACCGAAAAAGTAAAAGAATTCTCTAATAAGTTCGAACTGGACGGTATGGAATTCCTTGAACCCAACGTTCATTTTTTCAGCTTCAATAACCCATACGGAGCATGCCCGGCATGTGAAGGATACGGAAAAGTAATCGGGATTGATGAAGATCTTGTAGTTCCCAATAAAACGCTTTCTATCTATGAAGATGCTGTTGTCTGCTGGAGAGGAGAAACGATGAGTGAATGGAAAAAAGATTTCATCAAAAAAGCAGGTGACTTCCCTATCCACAAACCTTATCATCAATTAACAAAAGAACAGAAAAACTTCCTTTGGAAAGGTGACGGAAAGAGTAACTTCCCATGCATCAATAATTTCTTCAAAATGCTTGAAGAAAACCTTTATAAAATCCAGTACAGAGTAATGCTTTCCCGCTACAGAGGAAAAACACTTTGCCCTACATGTGAAGGATTGAGACTTCGTGAAGAAACAAGCTGGGTAAAAGTAGACGGACATAATATTCAGTCGATGATCGAACTGCCTTTGGATGAACTCGCTCCGGTAATTAACGGATTAAAGCTTTCCGATCACGACAAAGAAGTGGCCAAAAGACTGATCTATGAAATCACTACCCGTCTGGAATTTTTATTAAAAGTAGGATTAGGATATTTAACATTAAACAGAACATCGAATACCCTGTCGGGAGGAGAAAGTCAGAGAATTAATCTGGCAACCAGTTTAGGAAGTTCTTTGGTAGGTTCTATTTATATATTAGACGAACCTTCTATCGGGTTGCACTCTAAAGACACGGAAAACCTGATCGAAGTATTGAAAAATCTTCGTGATCTTGGAAACACCGTCATTGTAGTGGAACACGATGAGGATGTGATGAGAGCGGCAGACTATATTATTGATATTGGCCCGGAAGCGGGGTATCTTGGCGGCGAACTGGTATTTGCCGGAGATTATAAGGATCTGAAAAAAGCAAACACGCTTACTTCAGAATATCTTACAGGAAGACTTGAAATAGAAGTTCCGAAGAAAAGAAGAAAAGGAAAAGAATGGATTCACATTAAAGGAGCCCGTCAGAATAACCTTAAAAATATAGATGTAGACGTTCCTTTGGAAAGTCTGGTAGTCATTTCCGGAGTTTCAGGAAGTGGAAAATCTACTTTGATGAAAGAAATCCTTACCAATGACATCCAGATCCAGCTTGGAATGGGCGGTAAAAAAGGAGATTATGACTCTGTAGAATTCCCGAAGAAAATGATCAAAAATATTGAACTGATTGATCAGAACCCGATTGGAAAATCATCACGTTCAAACCCTGTAACTTACTTAAAAGCTTACGATGACATCCGTGATCTTTTTGCCAAGCAGAAAGTGGCTAAAATGATGGGTTATAAGCCTAAACATTTCTCTTTCAACGTAGATGGCGGAAGATGTGATGAATGTAAAGGAGAAGGTATAATCAACGTTTCCATGCAGTTTATGGCAGACATTGAACTTGAATGTGAAGTTTGTAAAGGAACACGATTCAAAAATGAGATCCTTGAAGTAAGATTTGATGAGAAAAACATCTCTGATATTCTTCACATGACCGTAGATGAAGCATTGGAGTTCTTTAAAGACAATAATGAAGAGAAGATCGTAACGAAACTGAGACCTTTACAGGAAGTAGGTTTAGGCTACTTACAACTGGGACAAAGCTCTTCTACCCTTTCCGGTGGTGAGGCGCAGCGTGTGAAACTGGCTTCATTCCTTGTAAAGGGGATTACAACAGATAAAACTTTATTCATCTTTGATGAGCCTTCCACAGGACTTCACTTCCATGATATTAAGAAATTACTGAAATCATTACAGGCATTGATTGATCTTGGACATTCGGTGATTGTTATTGAACATCAGCCAGATATCATCAAATGTGCAGATTATATTATCGATATTGGCCCGGAAGCTGGAAAACACGGTGGAGAAGTTGTATTTGCAGGAACACCTGAAGATCTGACTAAAAACAAAAAGTCCTATACGGCAAAATACATCAAAGAAAAACTGGAACAATAAATACATACAATCGGCTGTTTTGAAACAGCCGATTTTTTATTGAGATTTTCTATATTTATTCAACGTATTAAACCATTACAAAATTATTCTTTATGCCCTGGAATCCTGAATTATACGATCAGTACAAAGATCTACGCTACAAGCCTTTTTATGATCTAGCAGCATTGATTAAGCCCGGAAACAATATAAAAGCTATTGACTTAGGCTGTGGAACCGGAGAACAAACCTCTATCCTTACGGAAAAACTGACAGGTTCCACATTCTTAGGAATTGATTCATCAGCAGAAATGCTTGAAAAATCAAAGAAGTATGAAAATAAAAACCTTCATTTTAAGCTTCAGTCTATTGAAGAAACAGCACAGTCTGACCAGAAATGGGATCTTGTGTTCAGTAATGCCGCTTTACAATGGGCTGATGATCACCAAGCCCTATTTCCTAAACTTATTGGATTGCTTTCACAAAAAGGACAATTAGCCATACAAATGCCTGTTCAGAAAGAAAATATTCTCAATCAGATTCTTACAGAAATGGCAGATGAAGAACCCTACGTATCCCAGTTAAATCATTTCAACCGTGATTCTCCGGTGCTTTCAATGGATGATTATGCCCAGATATTATTTGATAACGGAATTCAGGATATTGAAATATTTCAGAAGGTATACCCTATTATTGCAGATGATTCCGAGGCTTTATACACCTTTATTTCCGGAACAGCATTGTTACCTTATTTAGAACGTCTGGAAGGGGAACAGAAAGAAAATTTCATTTCAGAATTTAAATCACGCATCGCAAAAAGATTTACAAAATATCCGGCCATCTATGCATTTAAGCGTATCCTGATGTATGGCCGTAAGAAATAAAACAGCTTTAAAAAGCTAAAAAGGAAGATGATTTTCCTCACCGGAACTACCTCCTATATTGGCAGATGAACTAAATTCCGGATTATAAAAAAACAATTCATGAAATACTCTAAAATCATTACTTGCGCCATTCCTCTCTTCATATTCAACTGTTCCGTACAAAAGAAAAATACTGGAAATAATGATTATGAAGTAAAGCTGGATACATTAACCTTATTTGACCAGAGCAGAAACCGGAAGATTCCTGTTGCTTTTTACCATCCTAAAATTGTTAAAAAAATCCTACATCAGCCAGTCGTTATCTTTAGTCATGGATATGGAGCCAACAAAGGTGGAGATTATTTTGTATATTCTTATTTAACGAAAAAACTGGCTTCAAAAGGCTATTTTACAGTAAGCATTCAACATGAACTTACAACAGACAGTCTTTTACCAACCGAAGGAAATTTGCAGATTGTAAGAAGACCTTTCTGGCAAAGTGGTTCTGATAATATTCTGTTTGTACTGAATGAACTCAAAAAGACTCACCCGGAACTGGATTACCCGCATCTGACTCTTATAGGCCATTCTAATGGAGGGGATATGGCAGCATTATTCACCAATCAGCATCCTAACCTGGTATATAAACTGATTACAATGGATAACCGCAGAATGTTCCTGCCGAGAACTTCCCTTCCCAGGATTTACACATTACGCTCCAATGATTACCCTGCTGATGAAGGCGTTCTGCCTGATGAAGAGAACCGGGATAAGTACCATATCACCGTACAGCCTACGCAGATCAATCATGGACATATGGACGATAAAGGAACTGATGAAGAGAAAAAAAACTTGAATGATTTTGTTTTACAATACCTTTCTGAACCATGATTTCAGAAAACCCAATAAGTTATCCACATTTTTTTGTGGATAACTTGTGAATTTTAACATTAAATTCATATTCCGTATTAAAATTATTACTACATTTACTATGTAATAAACATCGAAGTGGAAACTTTATTTGCTTTTCTTACTACTCTTGAAATTGCAATTAAATTTGAAATAAAAATTTAAGCACAGCATTGTCGGCTGTGCTTTTTATTGTTGTCTAATTAAAAAAATGAGATGTATTATCTACTGGATCTGCCCCTAAAGGGCAGATTCTTTTATTTAGGTAGTTTTGCAAATAGTACTTGTAAGAATTTACTATGAATTTTCAAATGCATATTCGTCATAAACAGTGTTAATAAGCTGATCTGAGTTGATGTTTCGCGAAAAAATAGGATAATGAAAACGATCCAGTTTATTGAGAATACGAATCAGATCCATCTTCTCTTTATGGTTAAGATTTCCTGCCACAATGTTGGTAGCCTGCCGGATCTTCTCCATTTGTTTTTCAAGGGTCAACAACCCTCTTTCAGAAATACGGATTAATTTGCTTCGCTTATCCAGATCAGAATCTGTTTGCTCAACAAGCCCCTGACGCAATAGTCTTGTAATGATAAGCATGCCTACCGGTTTATCATGAATATTCTTTTTGATAAGGGCCATTTTGGTCATTTCACCAAATGCCTTCAAATTGATTAAATAAATAAAGTCTTCCTGGGTAGAAAATTCAGAATCTGATATCGCAGATTTTGAGTAAGTTTTTGCATATCGGTTAAGATGAACAAGTAATGTATTGATTGCACTTTCCGGTGTTCTTCCATTTTCTTTACCTTCCCAATAAGGCTCATCAAAAGTATCAGTCTGTTGGGTAGTCTCCTGATCAGAAATCCAGGTCTTAAAGCCTTCTATTGTAGCAGGATAGACATCCGGATATATATTAGCTTCTGATTCAAATTGCTCGAGGAGCGTCATAAAATCTTTAATAAGGGCAAAATTCATGTTGATTAAAATAGTATACAAATATACCTTATTTTATTATAATGTTAAGTATTTTCCCCTTATACGGTATAACATTTGTACTTTAAAGTATAATTATCAATAGTATGGATGAAACAAAAATAGAATTATTGGATCTGATTAATGATAAGCATTTAATAGATGAATATTTTAATTTCAAAATAAAGAGGGAATTGAATATCGACATTGATCTTAGTTCTGAATATATTACTGCACATAATATAGTTTCAAAAAAATTAATTCTTGTGCAGACATTCTCAAATACGATAATGGACAACCCGCAGTTATATCTTTTATTACGCTCTTTAATTCATAATATCAACAGCTATTATCTGACAAAAAATGAAATAATTTCTACTCTGAAAAATCAATAATCCCTCAAAATTTGAGAGATTATTGATGCCTGGAAAAGTATATGGTATTTATACCTGTTCTTTTAGATGTTTTGCCACCATTTCTTCAAGGTCATCCAGATTGAAAGGTTTTGATACATAATCATCTGCCTGTGCTTCGGAAGCTAAAGCCGCGATATCATTATTTGCAGTAATATAGATGACAGGAATATGATTAAATTCTTCACTGCTTTTAAGAAGTTTTGTAGCTTCTACTCCTCCTATTTTCGGAATCCAGTTATCCATCAGAATAACATCAGGATGATATTCTGCTACTTTCTCCAGAATGTCATGTGAAGTTTCTGAAATCTTAACTTCGTAGCCATTCTCTTCAAATATGATGGTAATTACTTCCAAAATAGCAGCATCATCATCAAAAATTAAAATTTTCTTTTTGTTCATATTATTTAGGTTATTCTTATTACAATTGATTGATATAATCTGCCAAATTATCCGGTCTGATAATGAGATCATAATTAATTTCTTCTACGGCATGTTTGGGCATATATTCTACTTCTGCCGTGGCCGGATCCTGAATCCACACCTGTCCGTTATTTTTTTTTATGTAGCACAAACCTTCTACTCCATCAGCATTGGCACCTGATAAAAGCATTCCAATCATATGCTCTCCAAAAATTTCCGCTGCAGATCTGAAGGTAACGTCTATTGAAGGGCGGGAATAATTCATTTTTTCTGAGCTGTCTAATGACATATTTTTCTTATTCTCAAACAGTAAATGATAATCAGCAGGAACAATATATATGGCGTTATCATTTAATTCAGTTTTATCTTCTGCTTCTATAACCGGTATTTTAGTAAACTGCTGTAGTAAAGTCCGCAAAATATCTCCGGATTGGGCTTTACGGTGAAGCACAACAACTATTGGGATTTTCAAAGTATCATCAAGATTTTTGATCATTTCAATAATGACCTGCAGACTTCCTGCCGATCCTCCTATAACAATGAGTTCAATGTTCGTCAGTGATTTCATAGCAGTATTTATTAATGGTGATCAAGCTTTTTCCAGATTTTCTGGTCTTCCACCTGATGATAATTCTTTTCAATGGTAGAAAACCTAAGTGTTTCTTTAGCTCCAAGAGCCAGAAAGCCTAAATTTTCCAGACTGTTGTCAAAAAGGCTGAATACCCTTTCCTGCAAGTCTCTATCGAAATAAATCAGAACATTTCTGCATATAATCAGCTGAAAACTATTGAAAGAACTGTCTGACACCAGATTGTGAGTAGACAAAATAAGTTTTTCCTGTAAGCTTTTATCAAACTTTACACTGTCATAATTGGCCGTATAATAATCAGAAAAATCACTTTTCCCACCTGAAAGCATATAATTTTCGGAGTACAATTTCATCTGCTGCAGCGGAAAAACTCCGGCTCTGGCCGTCTCAAGAACTGCAGGGTTTAAATCAGTACCATAGATAAGGGATTTATGATAAAGACCTGCTTCTTTCAGCAAAATAGCAATAGAGTATGCTTCTTCCCCCGTGGAGCATCCTGCAATCCAGATCCTGATCAAAGGATAGGTTCCTAATTGAGGCAAAATTTTCTCCCTTAATGCTTTAAAAAAAGAAGGATCGCGAAACATTTCTGTGACATTTACTGTAACTTCCTCTACAAAACGTTTTAAATATTCGGCATCATTCATGATGGTATATCTCAGTTCCGCGAAGCTGGTAAACCGGTCTAAAAGGCATATACGATTCACCCTTCTTTTAAACGAAGCCCTGCTATAACCGGAAAAGTCATAGCCATACATCTCATAAACATCGTTGATCAGATATTCTACTTCTTTATCTTTTATGATACTTGGTTCCAGCATCTATGAAAGTTTTTCTATTGCCATTATTAAAAGGTCTACATCAATGGGTTTCGAAACATAATCATCAGCCCCTACCTCAATACATTTCTGACGGTCTTCAGGCATTGCCTGTGCAGTAACGGCAACAACGGGAATATCTTTGATTTCAGGGGTGTTTCTTATAATCCTTACCGCCTCATAGCCATCTATTCCAGGCATCATCATATCCATCAGTACCACTGAAAACTGAGCATCAGCCTTTAGCATATCTAAGGCTTCCTGAGCCATAGTACAGGTTTCAACCGCATATCCACGAGCCTTAAGGGTTAGCTTCAATGCGAATATATTGCGTGGATCATCATCCACAATTAAAATTTTCTTATTCATCAGAATTTTATCTGTTTAACTTTCATATAACCAAACGCGAAGAAGCGACAATAGCTGATCAATATCCACGGGTTTTGAGATATAATCCGAAGCTCCGGCTGTAATACATTTCTCGCGATCTCCAATCATTGATTTTGCAGTTACGGCTATGATAGGAAGCTTTTTAAATGCCGGCATTTTTCTTATCTGCTTTATGGTTTCATAGCCATCCATTTCCGGCATCATCATATCCATTAAGATCACATCTATATCAGGATTGTGGTGAATTTGCTCAAGGGCATGCTTTCCATCCATGGCTACAATCACTTCCACCTTATATTTTTCCAGGGCTTTGGTTAAAGAAAAAATATTACGGACATCATCATCCGTAATGAGTACTTTTTTACCACTCAGCACTTCGGTAAGAGATCCCAACATTCTGCCTGTGGTATTTTCTGAGGAATTATTTTTTTCTTCCACCAAATGCAGGAACAACCCTACTTCATCTAAAATTCTCTGGTATGAATGTGCTGTTTTTACAACAATTGAATCTGCATACTGTTTTATTTTAAGCTCTTCTTCTTTAGATAAATGGTGTTCTGTAAAAATGATAATAGGAAGATTTTCCAGCCCTTCATGACTTTTGATTGATTCTATTACATGATAATCATTTCCTTTTGAGCTTCCGATATCCAGAATAACGCAGTCAACAAGATCCGAAGTCAGAGCTTTTACACTATCTTCCACCGTATGTTCTACTGATAAAGAGATATTGAAATTGCTCAGGAAATAAGACAATGCACTGGCATGCTTGGCGTTTTCTTCTACAATCAGCACTTTTTGAGATCCTTTTTTTAAGGCTTCTTCGATTTTTCTGAATACATCAGTCATTTTATCCAGCGCTACCGGCTTGTTAATAAAGTCTACAGCACCTTTCATCAGGCTTTCCTTTTTAAGATGAAGGACAGACATCATATGAACCGGAATATGTTTGATATAAGGATCAGATTTCAGTTCGTCCATTACCTCCCAACCGTCTTTTACAGGAAGCTGAACATCCAGTAAAATGGCATGTGGGTGGTACTTCTGAGCTGCTGAAAGACCATAATCTCCTCTCACTACAACAACTCCTTTATAGTTTTGCAAATGAGCATATTTCAATAAGGCTTTAGCAAAATTGATATCATCTTCAATAATTAAAATAACTTTATCCCCTTCCTGAATATTTTCTCTGTCATCCGCCACATCATCAGGAATCTCAAGGGTATTTAACAGAGTGTTTTTTTCTTCTCCATCATCAAGTATATTTTGGATTTCTTCCACATCTTCACGTATCACTTCTACAAGATTCTGATCCGTCTCAGAATGAGCAATTTCCGTTACGGCATGTACAGGAATGATAAAACTGAATTCACTTCCTTTGTCTACCTCACTTTTCAGAGCCAGCTCTCCTCCCAGAAGCCTGGCAATTTCACGGCTGATTGATAAACCAAGGCCTGTCCCTCCAAATTTTCGTTTGGTAGAACCATCTGCCTGCTGGAATGCTTCAAAGATGATCTTTTGCTTATCTTCTGCGATACCAACACCTGTATCTTTAACTGAAAATATTATGAAATCAGGTTTTTCAGAATGTTTTTTGATGTGTAAATCGATGCTCCCTTTTGTGGTAAATTTTAAAGCATTGGACAATAGATTTCTTAAGACCTGATCAATTCTAAGACGGTCACTTTCGATAACGTTCTGAACGTCTGCTTCAATTTCAATGTTAAACGGAAGGGCTTTCTCCTGAAAGACAGGGTTAAAAAGACTCTTTAGATCTTTTACCACTTCTTCGATAATCACCTCCTGATATTCAAGAGTCATTTTACCGGATTCTATTTTTGCAAGATCCAGGATTTCATCAATAAGGGTTAATAAACTGGTTCCGGAACTATGAATTACTTTTGCAGATTCTACTTGATCTTCATTGAGGTTTTCATCCGGATTTTCCGTCATTAGTCGTGATAAAAGAAGGATTGAATTCAGCGGAGTTCTCAATTCATGAGACATATTGGCTAAAAACTCAGATTTGTATTTGGTACTTAATGCCAGCTCCTCTACCTTCTTCTGAATCTCATTATTACGTTCAGCAATCAAATGATTTTTCTCTTCCAGCAATCTGGAACGCTCTTCCAGTTCTGCATTGGCCTGCATCAGTTCTTCCTGCTGTACTTTGAGCTCTTCTTCCGAAGCCTGAAGTTTCTGTGTTTGTGCTTCAAGTTCAGTATTCAGATTTTCAAGTTCAGAGTGCTGAACCTGCAGTTCTTCAGACTGTGCCTGGGTTTCTTCCAGTAACTGTTGTTCTTTTTCCCGGCCTTTTGCAGCACTCAGGGCAATTCCTATATTAACGCAACATTCTTCAAAATAACTTATTCTGTCTTCATCAAAGTTAGAAGTGGAGCCAAGTTCCAGAACTCCGATTATATGACCGTCTGAAAAGAGTGGAAGCAGTATAATTCCATAAATTTTAATCGTACTGCTGGCAAAAGTCACTACAAAATCATCTTCATGAAGATTATTATAAACCTGTGTTTTAGTTTTAACAAAAGCCTGCCCCACCATTCCTTCTCCAGGTTCAAAAGATTTTTTCATATTGGATTCCAGTCCGTAAGCTTTATTAAGCTTTAAGAGGCCTTCATCATATAAATACAGCGAACCGTTGATACAGTTTCCATATTCAATCAATTGCATTAAAGCTTTATCAGAAACTTCCTGCACCGATTTATTTCCTACCAGTGATTCATTCAGCAAAGCAAGACCTTTCTGACGCCAGTCACTTCTATTAATTTTATCAAAGGAGGTTTTGAGAGACTCTGTCATATTATTCAGAGATTCAACAAGGTCTCCGAGATCATCCTGAGCGTTATCCACTACTTTTTCACTATAATCACCGTTAGCTACTCTGTTGGCAATTTTTTGAATAGCACTTACACGACGCGTTGTTTCTTCATCCTTCTCCTTAAGCATTTTTTCCAGTTTATCTCTTCGGATAAGATCTGCGCGCATTTTTATATAGAAAAATGCAGTTACAACAACTGCAGCAATTGCGGAAAAAATGATAAACAGAACCGTTGTCTGGGATGAACGGTTAAGATCCTTATTTTTAATTTGCAGCTGCCTTTCTTCGTATTGTACAAAATCATTAACAATTTTCCGGGATTGATCCATATAGGCCTTGCCTTCAATAATCTGCTGTTGAGTCATTATAATACCTCTTCGTCTGCTCTCAACCAAATGCTTCAGATTATCCATTACCCGATCCACTGCAGCTTTCAGACCGGCAAGTCTTTGTAATTGATTCTGATCATTGATACCCAAAGATTCAGCGCGTATCAAAGCTTCAGGATATTCTTTCAATCCCCTTTTATAGGGTTCAAGAAAGTCTTCTCTTCCGGTAAGCTGATAACCTCTGTTTCCGGTTTCTGCATCCAGTAAAGCAACCAGCACATCTTTCACTGCTGTTACAGAACGTCTGCTTTTAGAAAGATTCTCCCGATGATTCATCTGGTTCCGGATACTCCAATAGGAAGCCAGTGAACTTGCGATTAAAATCAAAAGCGAAAGACCTACTCCAAACTGAAGATTTCGTATTATTTTTTTGGGCATTAAAATTAATTTAGTGGTAATGTAAAATAAAAAGTAGAGCCTTCATCTAGAATGCTGGAAACGCCAACACTTCCATGGTGCTGCTTGATGATTTCAGAACAAATGAACAATCCGATCCCCATACCCTGAAACTGCAATGAAGATTCTTCTACACGATAGAATTTCTTAAATACAGCATCCTGTTTAAAATCAGGAATTCCAATCCCAAAGTCGGTTACATTCACTCGTACTTCTTCCGCTTCCTTGTCTACAAAAGTGGTAACTATAACCTGATTGTTATCTGGTGAATATTTAATGGCATTTGTGAGAAAATTAATGAGAACCTGCTCTATACGGATCTCATCTAAAGGAATTAAAATATCAGGTTTTGTTCCATGACGCTCAATTTTCACTTCGCGCTGATCATGGGTTTGCAATATTGTTTCAATAGCATTATTGATCAAATTTTCGAGGTTAACCGGTTTTTTATTAATTTTAAGCTTACCATTTTCTATTTTGGAAACATCCAGCAGATCTGTAATAAGGGTATTCAGCTTTTCAATCTGTCCCTGAACTTTCATAACAAATCCTGCTTCTGAGCTTTCTTTATCAAGTTTCAACTTTCTTTCTAATAACTGCACATATGCTTTAATACTCGTTAGAGGTGTCTTCAGCTCATGGCTTGCAATACTTAAAAATTCGTCCTTTTCTTTTTCGATTTTCTTCTGGTCATCAATATCAGTAAAAGTTCCAACCCAGTTTTTAATACGACCTTCATCATAAACCGGAGTTACTCTTAGCAAATGATAGCGGTAATTACCTGAAATGACATTTTTAATTCTAATCTCCAGCTCAAGAGCTTTTCCTTTTTTCCTGCATCTTGCAAACTCGTCTGTGATATCAGGATCATCCGGATGTATTTCAGGGAAATTCTGTTCGGTTTTTGAATATTCGTACCACTTACCATTCACAAAATCAACGGCTCCTGCTTCATTCAGCGTAAATGCAATTTGTGGAAGCGATTCCAGCATTAAGTGAAAATGGTCTATCTGAGACTTCATCGTCACTTGTGATGCACGTCTTCCTTTAACCTCCAGTTCAAGATTCTGCTGGGTCTTTTTCATGGCTATATTCTGTTCCTGAAGATTGTAGAAGGTTTTCACCTTAAGCAAAAGGATCTCAGGATCCACAGGTTTAGTTACATAGTCTTTAGCACCGGAAGCATAGCCTTGCGTTATGAATTTTTTGTCTGTGCTGACAGCCGATAAAAATATAATGGGAACTTCTTTTGTCTTGCTATAATCTGCCAGTGTTTCCGCCACTTCAAAGCCGTCCATATCAGGCATTTGAACATCCAGAATAATGAGGGCATAGTCGTTTTTGAGGGCTTTGCCCAGAGCCTCTTCACCGGAATTGGCTGTTTCCACCTGAAAATCCTTGGATTCAAGTAATTTTTGCAGTGAATAAAGATTACTTTGATTGTCATCAACAATTAAAATCATAGAAGTTAAAATCAATAATTAGTTACAGATATTTAAACCTCAAAAATACTCACAATATTTCAAAAAATAGCAATTTTTAAAGGATTATGAGTAAGTATTTCATACCACATTTTTTCCCCGGAAACTATGCATTCGCATTATCATTTTTCAGATTATAATTGGCAGGATAAAGAGAAGAAGTTTATGAAAACAAAAGAATATGTATTCAAAATATTTGGGGTAAAATCAAATTTTGGGGAATCCGCTTATTTTTATTGATAAACTCTATGAAGAGTGTGAAATTTTATATCAGGTTAGCATAACAATGCTGGAAAGATAAAACGCATCAGAATATAGAATACAAATAAACTATATAAAAGGTAGTGTTTCACTAACTGTGTAAGTTAAAAAGTTATTCTGGAAAATTTTGAGCCCTCATAGCTCAAAAAATTTTACGGAAATAACTTTTTATTA
>NZ_FTMT01000040.1:0-11242 GCF_900156015.1 Chryseobacterium sp. RU33C
TAATAAAAAGTTATTTCCGTAAAATTTTTTGAGCTATGAGGGCTCAAAATTTTCCAGAATAACTTTTTAACTTACACAGTTAGTGAGACACTACCTAAAACGAAAAGAGGCTGTCCAAACTTTTCGGACAGACTCTTTTTTGTTTGCTTTTAAATTAGTCTTTTAATTGAATATTGCTACACTTATTTTTTTCATACCAATCTATCCATTCTTTTCTATCTTTTTCATATGCTCCGTAAGGATATGTTCTACTATAATTCAATGCACTCTCGTATGATACGTGCGAATATATTGAAATGAATTTAAGAGACTTATGAAAATTTTCATTTTGATTTTTGGTAATCAAGCTATCAACAATATTTATATTTTTGTAAAACTCATATTTAAATCTTTTATTTTCTATACACTTTGAAGATCCTTTTGATAAAATTTCTTTTTTTGTGATAGAACATGAGAAAAAGAACATTACAAGAATAATATTTAATATATTTTTCATAGTTTATGGTATAGGTTTTTTATTAACGTTAATTCCTCCTGTTGCTGTAGTTGTTAAAGTTTGCTCTGTTACGGCGTTTTTACTATCAATAAATCTATCAGCTCCTCCTGTTGTATTCTCAATTCTAGTATTTCCATTTACCTTATTTTCTGCTCCTTTTGCAATATTATGAGAAGCCTCATAATCTACCGCTACTCCGCCAGAGGTTTTTCCAAGATCTCCAGCATTTAAACTCAACTTGGCTTTCTCATGCTGCTCAACAGTTGAATGAATTAGTGCTCCTGCACTCGTAGCTCCACCGTTTCCCGCTTTGTCGAATTCTGCAATATCTGCAATATCAATTTTATTTGTAACCCAGCTATCAACAACTGTATTTACATCATTCTCTACAACTTCTTGTTTCACTACATCACTACTATTTACAACATTTGAATATTCTTGGTAAAATGCTTTTTGTTCGGCTGTCATTTCTATACCTAGACTACCAATTCCAGTTGAAACAAGACTAACTTTTCCGGAGCTATCCACATTTGCTATATAAAAACCTCCTGTCCCTTTAGAGATTTCATTCTTATATTTTTCAATTGCTCCTGCACTTCCTGTAATAATAATATCATTAACACCACGTCCGTCAGGATCTATGAATCTAATTGGATTATTTACTGCGTAGTTGTAAGGCGACCATCTACGATATTGTTCTGCCAACGGATCTACTACGCCCCATCTACCAATATCTGCCATATACATTCTTGCTCCATAATCATACATCCCTGTCTCTTGCAACTCCTTCCCGTTGTACTTGTAACTGTAATACCCTCCAAAATTAGAACTACTAAGCATCCCTTCAATATGATTTAATCCAAATGGATAATAATTGTTAGTATCCGTAACCTCAAGGACACCTTCGCTGTTTTTGGAAAAGCTTACCCTGGCATTCCCAAGGTGATCTCTGTATTGGTAAATATAACGGTTTTCTGTGAAACTGTAAAATCCTTCTGCTGTGGGCACAAAATCAAGCCTCCATTGTGGAGTTAAGTCAATATCAGGGAACAGAAGCCCAGTATTTTTATAGGCCTGATGTTTAAAAGCTGTTTAATCTGATTAAAAACTATAAAAGCATTATTTCTTAAGAAGCTACTTTTGAGGATAAACCGGATTTTAAGAAACCTGCTTAATGGGGGAAGCTCAATCAATGATCTTTAAAATGCCAGATCAAATACTTATACTTACTACCAAAAATTTAAAAACTTATTTTAATAAAAATGTGACTGCTTTATAAAACATAAAACCCTCGCAATTTTGCAAGGGTTCTTTTTTTATCTGCCACACGATACAATCGTGCGGGGGCGGGGGTCTAGGATATTCTACTGGATAAAAATATTGTCGCTAAAATTTTGGATATACAAAAGCTAAAAGAGAATGATAGACAACACGTCTTCGCTCTCCTTGATGCGTTCCTAAAACAAACTAAATTGCAAAGCATTTTATAAAACAACAAAGCCACTCGTTTGAGTGGCTTTGTTGTTTTATAAAGCTTATGTCTACCAGTCCTGCCTTAATGCTACCCCGAAGGAGAAGCAAAATATTAGAAAGACAAACAATAAACCATTTAAAATAAAGTTTAGCAACTTATTATTATATTTATAAATCATGTAAAAGTTAATTGCCAATAGAACTATCACCAAAGGGGTAAATTCTAAAAAATAATCATATTGAAAATATAATAAAAGTACGGTATAAATTATTGAAATAATTAAAATTATTTTTGTAACTGTTTTCATTATTGATTAGGTATTAATTCTCTTTTTACAACATCTCTAACTTTTGTGCTTAAATCATTATCTATGCTTTTATGATCTGATGTAGGGGCAAGAACATTTACTATTTTAGTAGTCTTATTATCACTTGTAGGTTCTATTTTCTCTCCTCCGTATATATTTTTTGTCTGGTAGTAATTAACCGCTTTCGATACGTTAGACGGTATCTTTGTATCAGAATAACTATCCATTATATCTAAAGTTACCATTAAATCTACTTTTAAATTTTTATTTTCATTTACTGATTCTACCAGATTATCACCTCCTAAACTATGCCCCACAGCAGCAACCACACCGTCTGAATGCACATTATTAAAATTTGAGATAGTTGATTTGAGGTCATTTTTTGTATTTTCATTCTGTGATGAATCAAAAACAACAACTCGAGTATTAGAATTAGCTAAACCAACTAATCCTCCAATACCAGTAAGATCAAGGTTTCCTTTTCCTTTAAAATCAGGATTATTGCTACCTCCTACATTCTGAGATTGGGTATATCCTTTCTTCGTATCTCCCGACCATCCCTGTACAACAACAACTAAATTTTTATAGCCATCATTCTTCCTAAAATCTACAGCTTCTAATCCCTCCAGCTCTCTTGCATCAACAACACGATTTTCAGAAAAATTATAATGAGATTGATAAGCATATTTTTCACTCAGAGGATCTATATTAAAAAACCTTCCCACATCGGGCATGTAATTTCTCCACTTAAACGAATAAAAACCTGTTTCTTGCAGTTCTTGTCCTTGGTACTTATAACTGTAATACCCTCCAAAATTAGAACTACTAAGCATCCCTTCAATATGATTCAATCCAAATGGATAATAATTGTTGGTATCTGTAACTTCAAGAACACCTTCGCTGTTTTTGGCAAAGCTTATCCTTGCATTCCCAAGGTGATCTCTGTACTGGTAAATATAGCGGTTTTACAGGATAAAAGAATAAAACCACCGCAATTGCAGTGGTTTTGTTTTTATTTGGCCAGCTCAAAGTCGGGAGACTTTGCGCAGCAGGAAATTGTTTACGGCAAATCTTTCGTAACTTTAGAAAGACAAGAGTTTTCCATATAATTTGAAAATAATTGTTCAATACACCAAATAGTTTTTTCAGAACATATATTTTTATCTTCTCCAAATAAAATTATTTCTTGAATTGATTTAATGAATGATTCATCTGAATCCATTTTCAAAAACTTAATATCATTTCCATTTAGGATAAAATAACTATTATTAGAAACACTAGAATTTATATTAACATAACTATAAATTCCTTCTTCCAATTTTTCTTTCTCATTAATACCAAAATATACACTTAACTCGCTAACTGCAATGTTTTCAATTTTTTCAAGTTGCAAATTTTCTTCTTTTAAATCCTCTTTCTGCGCAATTTCGGTAATAATTTTACTCTTAATTTCATTTAAATAAAATGTACTTGGTATTCTTTTTTCTCGAAATTCACAATTTTTATTAAACAGATCTCTTGGATTTCTATTAAAACTGTAATGTGTTCTAATCAATCTCTTTACATAATCAACAATAATTTCTCTACAATATCTTTGTTCAAATAAATAAACCATTTGTGTTCTCATTGATTCTAAAAAATTCTTGAAAGAATAAATATCTAAAAAAATAATTTTATTTCGCTCGTAAATAAATTTGAATTGAGGACTATGATTTCCTAAATAAAGATCATATATACCATTTCGTAACTTTTTTTCATCAACTTTTCTTTGATAAGTTCCATAAATAGTAAAACCTTTTTTTTGAGAATACTCATTTTGTGATATATAACCTTTTTGAAAAAGTGTTTCTCTAATATTATTTTCTAATTGAGAAAACGTGGTGATACTTTGAGATTTACAACAAGTAACTAAAAAAAGTAAAACAATAATAAAGTACTTATTCATAATTATTTATTTTTAATTTTATTATCTCTCAATTCTTTAAGAATCTGTTTTCCTATAACTGTTGGCGTTGTTTCGCTGTTATTTTTAGGGTCAATAATACCAGTTTCTCCCTGTTTCTTAAGTAGTTGATGGTTTTTTTCATTTGCATGGGCAATCTCATGACCAAAAGTTGAAGTTGATATATCAAAAGCACTTAAATTTCCCTTCTTCACATTATCTGCTTCGTCAGAATTTAAAACTTTGTCTGGATTTTTAAATGCATCTTCACTAGATCCCTCATATATTGTAATCTCAAAACCTACAAGTTTGCCATCTTTCTCAATTGGATGCGTCTCTCCCATTGAAAAAGGATGGTTTTCGTTACTATATTCTACAGTAGTTGGTAACTTTGAAGTTACTAATTGATCAAATTGCGTGGCACCTGTATTACCTGAATTTTTCAAACCATCTCCATATGCTTTGTCTTTATCAGTAGCAAACTTTGTATACGCTCCTTTTCCATCGTTAGCTTTGGGGTCATAAACTAACTGTCCATTTTTGTTTCGCCAATCATCTGCTTGTCTTCCGTCTGGGTCGATGAACCTTACAGGATTATCAAACGCATAGTTATAAGGACTATGACGACGCATTTTCTCCGCTAAAGGATCCACAGAAAGCCACCTTGCTACATCCGGCATATAGAATCTGGCTCCGTAATCATACATTCCGGTCTCCTGCAATTCCTTACCATTGTACTTATAACTATAATACCCTCCAAAATTAGAACTACTAAGCATCCCTTCAATATGATTTAATCCAAATGGATAATAATTGTTGGTATCTGTAACTTCAAGAACGCCTTCGCTGTTTTTGGCAAAGCTTACCCTGGCATTCCCAAGGTGATCTCTGTACTGGTAAATATAACGGTTTTCTGTGAAACTGTAAAATCCTTCTGCTGTGGGCACAAAATCAAGCTTCCATGTTGGAGTTCCACCAATGCCCGGAAAAGTATTGAGTTTTTTATATGCCTGTTCCTCAAAAGCTGTTTCAGTACGACATTCAAGGCATATTCCGCCACCTTCTCTGTAAGAGTACTGGAAGCCATCAAGATAATCAGTCATAATAGTCTTCGTCAGCCCACGTGGAGGAGCACTGGAATACGTTTTGCGAAGTTTTGTACCATCTGCACGGTAGAGATAATCCAAGCTACTATTTGAAGTCTGCCCATTTCCAAACAAATCTGGTTGGGTGATAAAAAAACTTCTGGGGAGATTAAGGTAGTTGTAAACGATGCTTTGAATCCCCTTATCCTTCATATTGATCATATTTCCGTTAGAATCATAATCTATGATATTATTTCCGCCTTCATAGCCGGAATCGTTTAATGAGCTTTCAATGATCTGATTCAAACGGTTGCCAGTATATTTATACTCAAGATTATCTACCACAGTAGAGGTTGAACCGTAAACAGGAATCGCGTTTCTTTTCAGAAATGTAATATTTCCGTTGACATCATAGCTCAAACGTTCATCAAAATTCTTGTTATGCGGATTGGTCTTTTCCGGTTCTGCATATTCAGCATCTGTTAATCTGTTTAGCTTATCATAAGTGTAATTATATCTTTTCAGGTTATTGACTGTTGACATATTCCAGTCTATTTCTGCAATATTCCCATTATATCTGCCGGGAGAAATATCTGAATAGACAGGGTTGGTATATTTTACTTTATACCCAAATAGCTTTCCATTTAAAACGGCAGGATCATTAATCTGGGTCATCCAGCCCCGGATATTATACTTGTAATCAATCTGCTGAAGCGGGGAAGAAGCCGTAACTCCTCCTACTTTCTTCGATTCCAGCTGGGAAAGTTCATTGTATTTATTCTGGGCAAGAATTTCTACCGGATTACTATCCACCTGATGCTTATGTGCCAGCAGCCTGTTCTGATGATCATACTCAAAGGTTTCTGTAATGACTCTTTCAACATCGGTATCTAAACGCTTATGCCTGGTGACAGTTTGCAAAGGAAAGCCTGAAAAATCAAGCAGAAATTCCTTTTTTGTATATCCACCTAAATGATTCCAGCTTTTCTCTGCTACCTTTAGCCCTTTGGTGTTGTAATAGAAATAAGTTTTCGTCCAGTTATCGTCCTCAATGTTTTTTACATAAGAGGCTGTAGGGAGACTCTGAGTTGAAACCCCACCGTTAAGTGCTTTGTCATCGTTGATCACATACTGATCCTGGATTTTCGCAGGAGGAAATTCTTTGGTATCTCTTGGATAAGAGTCATAGTAATTAACAGAAAGAAGGGTCTGAAAATTAGTAAAAAAGGTATTGGTGTAATACACCATAATCCCGTTTTTGTTAAAACCTGTGGCAGTAGGGGTTTCACTGATCACCTGAGAAGCAAGCTGGCTTTGCATGGCGGCTCTTTCTCCACCGGCAATAAGTCCGGTATAGGCAACGCGGCCAAAGGCATCGTACTTGGTCAAAAGCCACTGTCCTTTATTCTTCAGGTTCACATCCTGGGTAAGCACCGGGCGGTCTGCGGCATCATACACCACAGATTCCCAATCGTCTCTTCCGGGTAGTCTTTTCTCCACCTGCCTGTTCAATCCATCATATCGGTACTGGTAACATAGAGAATTTACAATATCAGTGGTAACCACATTGCTATTCTGTTCAATTTTCTTTACTGCCAGAGGGGAAATTACAAATGCTTTTTGGCCGTATTCATTGTAGACATAATAGGTATCGATATTCTGCGATCCGTCTGTTCTGCGTACAAGTACGGTTTCACCACGCCCATTCTGAAACTCTGTTACAGGAGTTCCGTCTTCATCCGTTACAGTGTTCTTGTATAATGTTCCCGCATTATAAAACAGGCTTCCCGGCGTCAGTGATAAAGAAGAAACCGTTTTATTATCTGTTCCTGTTGTACTGGTAATTGTATTGGTGATGAATTTCTTAACTTCTGATCCCTGGTTTACTTCATATTTATACTTTTGGGTATGTCCGGATGTCATCTTCCATGGTTCACCCGGCTGGGCCACTTGCAGTACCCTGTTCAATGGAGAGTTTTCAATCTCTTTTTCGGTGTAAGCATTAGCTGTGCCGTAATAAGAGTTTGCTGTGCTCTCATTCACAATACCGGTATGGATTGCCGAATTGAGGGTATTGACAGGAACAGGAAGAATATCCTTGGCCTGTCTTCCAAATGCATCATAGGTAATGGGAGTAACCAAATCCTTTCCTGTAGTGGTGGCTTTTACACTGATAATCTGTTTGGGCCTCCCTAATCCGTCAAAATAGGTGACTGTTTCTGTTTTCCTGCTGCAGTCACCATTTAAACAGGTTTTGGAATGTATATAGTTTTCTGTGGTACTTTGTGCAAAGGTCATCATCGCTGTAAACAGCAGACCTAAAAGTTGTATTTTTTTCATGGTGTGTTTACGGCTTATAGTTATACTTAAACTCTTTAACAACCTTATAGCTATAGGTTCCTGTGTTGTCTCTTTCTCTTATCTGAACCTGTTTCAATCGGTTGGCACTGTCATAGACATACAGCTCTCTTATTCCTGATGGTGGTGTGATGGTAGTTACTCCTACTAAAGGATCGTAAGTATATTTGGTGACCATCCCCACAGGCTGAAAGGCATCAAGAGCCAATAAAAGTTCGGCTTCTTTGGTGGGATCAGAGGCATCTTCATTGGATTTGGCTACGATAGTACTGATCATCCCTTCGATTTGACTATAGGTAGAGCCTACCACTTTGGCAATCGGCCTGGTCTTGTTATAACCCCAGACAATACTCACCGGAGTGCCGTCTTTCTCCCTGTACTGAAGAATATTTCCTTTTTCATCATATTTTTCATAGGTGACCTCTTTAGAGGAAACAGTTGGGTTCAGGGTATCATAGGAATATTCAGATAATGGAAGCACTAAGTTTCCGGTGATTGCATGAGGCAGAGCAGTGGGATAAATCGTTTCTTCTCTTGATGTTACTTTGGTGATGCCGTTTGTTGTCTGCTGGGTTTTGGTTTCCAAAGGAATCCCGATCATATTTTTGGAAATCATGAGCTGGTTGTTTTTCTCTTTAGCATATTGATAATAGCTTGAATAAGTATCCCCTCCTAAAACACTTTGTGTTTCAGATAATGGATAATCTTCAGTATTATATATATAATCAGTCATGGTAATTAATTTATTCTGAACTCCATTTTCGTAGAAATAAGAAGTTTCTTTCCTTTTGGAAGGTAAAGTAACTCCGAACTTCTCAAAGTTTTTATAAGGTGTAGTAAGAGCTATCGATATTCCTGTTTGGCTTAAAGCAAATTGATAATTAGTAAAACTAAAAAACAGGGAAATCATTGAATTGTAAAAGTTATCAATCAGTTTTACCCCGTCATTTTTAATAAATTCCGACGTAGTATATTCCGTATTCGTTTCTAAAAGTATTTTTCCTGCTTCATTATATTTTTTTTCTGAAATAACCTGTCCTCTAAGGTAATCTTCATTGGGAATTGGACGAATCGGCATCTGAAGAGCCATTGTGGATGTATTTGGATAATCCAACGGTGATCTGTAAGTATATACCGTCTTTCCATTTGTATTTTCATCTTTATCAATCTCCTGTACCGTTACATATTTATATCCCACATCAGCCCCTTGAGTCTTTTGAACAGGGAGAATATTGTAATCAGTTGTTACGTCAAAATTAGCACTGTAAATAAGAGTAGGATAGACATGTTTATTCTTGTACGAATAGCTATATGTATATTTATTGATTGGCTCAGGAAATACCAGTGAACCACTGCTTTTCTGTGCATTTTCAATATTTTTATAATTGTAAACATATTTTTTCGAAGGATCTGCCGAAGAAGCATCGGCAAAATAAGCAATGCTATTAATCCTTAAACCTCCTCCTCTACGTACTTTTTCATCAATAAAAACATCTTCTACGGTTGTTGCCTCAAATCCATCTGCCGTATCACCCGGAATTGATACAGAAAAATTACCTTCCAAAGAAGCGTAATAAACACCAGGTTCAAAATAAACATCGTAATTATATTCTGAGTGGATTTCATTTCCTTCATCCACTCCTCCTGTCATACAGGTAGGAGGAGGTCGGTTACAGGCTTGGCTTCCATTACCTGCTTCATAAACTTTTACAAAAGTATTATCTCCTGTCTTTTTATATATCTTAAAGATCCAGTTATAATAAATCAGATTCCCCAATATATAATGAAGCTTAACATATTGTGCTGTATTTACTTTGAAAAATGGTTGTTTGTAAGTAGTACTAAATTGCCCAAAATTGATATACGTCTCAAACGGGTGGGTTTCTGTATGACCTGTAACCTCTTCCATTACTGCACCATTATAATAATGGCTGTAATCATTCGAATCAAAATCAAAAACGATCTTTCCTTTTGTTGGGTAAGTTAAAGATTGGAGAACATCTGTTTTAATACCGCTACCTTCACCTTTGTAATATCCCCATTGATCTTTCACAAGATTACCAGTTGGAAGAGTATATTCCATCTTATATTCCAGATTTTGTCCGTTAGGGGTTATTTTTGTTACTTTGTTCAACAGCATTTTGTTTTCTGTTTTCTGTTGACCACTGGCTTGCTGGTAAGTAGTGTTAGTGTATTTATAATCAAACACATACTTATCAGTGTATTGAGAAATACTCTGACCAGCATAGTTAGATTGAATAGACTTCAGTTTATACATTTCTGAAGATTCCTTGTAATTTGTATCTAATCTTCCTTTTTCATAGTTGAGATAAATCGTTCCTTTTCCTATCACCTCAACGCTTGTAAGAAGCATTGTCAACATCTCATTATTCACCGTTTGAGATTCAATAGCACCAGGCATGCTATCATCAGGATTATCTAACCCTCCACTAGTATTATTGGCTGTATTATAGTAATAAACATCTTTAGCGAGTCTACGGGTTGTGGTGGGTGGGTCTTCAAACTTTACTACTGAAGAAAGTTCATATTTGAAAACAGCTAACGTAATATTATTTTGATCTTCAATCTTTGTCAAATGAAAAGAAGCCCAATAATTATCCATGTCATAACTTGAATCAATATTCGATTGCAAATTGACTAACCCTGTTTTAACTGTTGTAACCGACTGATGTGATTTTTCCATTGGACTGAAAATATATCGTATTCCTTTGTCGTCCACTATCGTAAAAGAATTAACCACTCCTTGAGAGTCTGGTGTACAGATGATCTGAAGATTATTTTTATCCAGTTTTTCTATTTTATAGTTTCCTCCGGCATCTTTCGCAATATAAAACCGACCTGACTGACCCATAAAATTATACTGATACAAATCATATTCTGTATCAAATTTCCCCAATCCTGAAGCATATTTATATTCATTTTGATCATAGGGTTCATCCCTCATCAATTTACCCGTAGGGTTATAGACTTCGTTATAAATACCAAATTTTACTTTGGGTGGTGTTGAAAATCCAATAGTTACGTTTTTTTCATCAATACCCCCTCCTCTAATAGTTCTGGATATTGTCCCACCTGCTATTAAACTCCACCCTAAACCACTTTCTCCTGATCTGTCCTCTGGTTTGGCACTTAAAGGATGGTATTTAAGCTGTACTCCAATTCCAATTTCTGTCCCACTGGTTGACATACCTATCAATGGAATACTGATGTCAGGAATTCCTGTATAATAACTTACCGGAACTTCTTCGAACTTCATTAGATTGTTCGCAGTAGGTGCCGCAGCAAACATCTTATTAATATCACCTACATAACTTTTACCTCCACTTCCTGGTGAGGTTTGAGCATAAAGCGTATGGCTCCAAAAAGCTATTAACAAAATAATAGCTGGAATATTTTTTCTCATAAAATATGTTTATTTTTTGATCAGCTTTGCGCTTACTGTTTTATTATTATCCGTTTTTATCGTCACCAGATAAGCTCCCTGAACCAAAGCCTGGGTATTGATTTTAGTGACTCTGTTCTTTGTTTTTAGATTCTGAAGCTGCCTTCCAGACATATC
>NZ_FTMT01000016.1:0-129150 GCF_900156015.1 Chryseobacterium sp. RU33C
GTTCTCAACCAATTTATGCTTATTTTTGAAGAAAGGCTCAGATTATAAAATCCAAGCCCTGACTTTTTAACTTACACACTTTGTGGGATAGTGTCCATACAATTTTTCTTTGATAAAATTAAACTTTGACTGTTGTCTCCCTAATAATATTAAAAAATTCCTTTGACGCCTTATCCAAATCTCTTATACCTTTACAACACCTATCCTTTATTTTTCTTCCCTTACGTTTAAAATCTATAGAGAATGTCTTGTTTTTGAGGTATAACTCTATTGAATACTCTATCCCTTTGTAAATTCCTTTCCAGTGGTTTTCATCCACTGCATGCCATTCAATGGCTAAAGGAATTTTTTGTAGAGCCTGCCGAAATTGTAAGCAATTTTGAAATCGCTTGTCCCGATCGGCCCTAATTGATTTCTTTACAACTTTTATGATTTCATCAGGAATATGTGGTGCAAATACTCTTTGAGGAAATTTTTCCTTCTTTAAGTCTTTTAACCATAAAGCATCATTAGTATATGGCCTTGGTAATGTTGACATATTATTTAACAGTCTAAAAAATGTGATCCCCATAGAGTAAAGATCACTTACCCCATCCTGTGCATCTCCTTCTAAAACCTCTGGAGGTAAATGAGAATTATAACCCGCAAAACTAAAGGTTTGATGTGCGAGTCCATATGCTAGTCCGAAATCAGATAATTTTGCTTGCCACTGGTCCGAAAACAAAATATTTCCGGGCTTAATATCTCTATGAAAGATTCCTTGAGTATGAGCATGCTCTAGTCCCTGTAGGGATTCGATAATAATTTGTATTGCTTTGTGTGTGGTTATAAAATTTCCCTCGAGATAACTCTGAACACTCCCATTTCGTAAATATTCGGTAATAATGCAAGGATAATGATTTCCCTCTATTTCATGAATATCCATTTCTTTAATATCAACAATATTATTATGCCGGCATCTTTCAAGAATCTGAGCTTCATTCATTGCATCTACAAATCCATCTGCGTTGTCTACGCGAACAATTTTTAATGCCCTTTCCGCATTTAATAAATTATCTTGTACCCTAAGAACACTACCAAAGTTTCCTTCACCAATTAATCCAATTGATGTAAATTTCCCAATATCCATTATCGAGTCATTAACGCCATTAATGCGGTAGTTTTAATACTCTTATCCCAAGGAGCAGATTGATTTCCTAACAAACCTTCAATATAATTAATAACGTTGGTTTCTTTTGGTAAATTGAATTTACCAGGCTTGATCGAAGCTGGGGCTACATGGAAAATTTCAATGCCTTTCTTCTGGCACAACAGGTTCAATATGGCTTGTCCATAATATACACTGCTTACATAATTGTTTGTAACATTGTTTATAGTCAAGCGGTAGTTAACAGTATTAGGTTGTAAATTATTCAATAATAATTCTAATTCATTTTCAAACCATTCGACGGTTTGGGGAACTGTATAGTTAGCAGGCAAAACAATTTTCCCTTTTGTATGTAATATTGGCTGATCCATTGTTCCCTCTAAAGCCACATATTCGAAATCATTAGTAGTAAAAGTGAATGCTATCGTCATATAAATTTGAGTATTTTGGTTATAAATGCATGGTTAGTCAATTCCAAATATACAAAACATAATATTATGATATTCTATGGTTTCCCGTAAAAGCCAACAATTATCTTCAATTACTCTTTGAAGAGTATATTGATATCTCCTTAGATAAAGTTATCACTAGCCTAATCTATTTTTGCATTAATATTAATTTAAACTGTAAAAATGATTTAATTCAACATCAATCCCGGAAAAGCTATGGAATTTACCCTATTCAGAAAAAAACTAAACGTAACTGATGATGAGCTATTATTTGCTGTCCTACAATTTGAAACCGTACTGGTAAAATAAGAAAGAATGATCTTTAATTGTCTGGTGAAGAATTATAATGACGAATATGCCAATATCCTATTTGCCGACTTCTTACAGTGACATTGAGCGTATGCTCCATATCTTTAATTATATAAGTGATGCTGGTCCGTCATGATATGAAAAACCTAATGCTAGGAATTCTTTTAATATACCAGGGGCTGAAATTTTTTAGGTGGTAATCTCTACACAGATCCGAACCATCCTCTTCAGAATAGCATAAAATCCACTATTTTAGAACCATTTTTAGAACTTGCCAATACTGAAAAGATTGAAAGGAAAAGCCCGCCCGAAGGGGACGCCTTAATGATTGAAAAACTTACCTCGATGTCTGGATAAAAATAATTACTAAAAATTTTACTTTACGGATTACCATAAAAGAACATTCTTATTTTTTTGAAATTAGTGGCATGAAATGCCAGTTACAGAACTTTATAATCCTAATGATCATTGATGCCTTGAAACACAGTTCTTCCGGAATCGGGATTCGCATTAGCCATAAAATCAGAATAACTCGCGGTCCTGATAAGAGCTGGATCGAATTTTGGTGTAAAGATGGCAAGCCGGTGAATGCCTTTGATTTTTTTAACATGGGATTGCACATTGACAGGTATAATACGCAACGTACATATGCACTTCAAAAATAAACGGATTATCGTTACTTAAAGTTAATACCTTTTATAGATGAAAGATGGTGTGCTGAGGCTAATCGGTGAATTTTCAATCAATTAAATATTTTTGATATTCAAAATTTGTTGATAATAAAAATGGATAGCCGTAATACTTTATTTTTTGTTTTTAATATATTTGTTTAAGAACATCTTTTTTAATCTATTACTAATACTTTTTTTAGCCATTTGAGTGAAAATTTAAAACCTGATTTCAACTTTGTGCGGGTTCTCAGTGAGAACGAAACCTATAAACTTCTTTTTCCTTCAAAAGAGGTGGGAATGGCGATTGTCATACTCTATGAGAGAATTGTCAATAAGGAATTTGATGACGACAAGTTCTCCGAAAAAGATATCCATACGGCATTTGAGGAAATTTATCAGACCAATATGCGGTATCCCAAAGAAGTGTACAGTGGTCATATTATGGATCTTCAGGAATATTTTTTGGATTATGATCAGGAAAAGCAAAAGTATTATTTTAAGGATTATGCCAATAAATTCTGTTTGCATGCAAAGGATACGCTGAAGGGCGCATTTAACCCCACAAGAATCCAGCAGATATGTTCCCATCTGAGTTCAACACTCAAAAATTCGGATGATCCCAGATTCTGGCTCGAGGAAACGTTTAAAAAATTTGAACCGGACCTCAGGGAGCAGCTTGATTTTTTGGACCGTCAGATTGTGCTGTCCGTTGAGGATTTAAAAAATGAGACGAATTTTTCGGATCATAGTTTTATTGATGTACTTGTAGCCACACAGGAGCGGTTGTCACAATCGCAAGCACATGTGCAGGAGCTCCGTTCGGCGTATTCAGAAACCAATAATATCCGTGCTACCTTGGATAATATAGATTTTACCGATCCGGTAATCAATGATCTTATCTTGGAGGTTCATGCGTGCCTGAGATACATCAATGACAGGCTCAATTCACTCGACCGGAAATTAGACCGTATTCAACCCAAGGTCCGTAAATTATTTTCCACATTGAATAAGCCTTCATTTAGTTCAAAAGTAGAGAAATTTATAATCCATCTTCTGAATGAAAGTGTTTTGGAGAATAGGAATATTGTTTTTCCCGGAAACATTAAGCCACCGCAACTGCACATCGATACACCTGAATTTACTATTGTAAGCAGAGATAAGGAGCTGTTTCCACCAAAGCCTAAGGAAAGAAAAACATATGTTCAAAATGAGGAAATCATACAGGAGAATGTAGAAAGGGTCAAAAGGGAAATCCGGGAGATGGAAGTTATTGACAAGTGGGAGAAACTGATATTTGCGGAGCTTGAATTAAAAGGCGAGATCAGATTATCAGCCTATTTTTTTGAGATACTGAGAGATTCCCAGAGCAGCCAGATCGCGGTAACTGTTTTGTTCAACGTTATAAAGCAGGTATATGCTAGTGAGGGGAAATTTAAACTGTTAACAGAAAAAACTCTGCAGAGAGATTCTGAACATAAAAATATTGGATTATGGAAAATGTCAATTATCAGGACATAATGCTCGATTTCCTCTATGATGAGGAAGCACGGGAAATTTTTGCCACAATTGATTATCAACTGAAGGATGGCGTGCATTTTCAGGATAGCGGGAGCCAGACCAGATATTTCGCCTATATACAGCGGAATATGAAAAGTCTCGTGAATTATTACCATAATTTTTTTGGTGTGCGCCTGAGTGAGGGGGGCGAGAGTCCGGATAATTACTTTTACTTGGATTTCTATGGAAATGACCGTGGGAAAATTTCCTCCAGGCACCGGAATATCCTTAAAAGTGAATATGTGATCATCGGCTTTATACTTTATAAAATCGTATATATTGACAATGATTTATTGCTCGACTCTGTCCAGCGACTAAAGGAAAAGATCCGGATCGACTATGATGATTATAAAAGGGGCATTTATTATCTGATCGCAAAATCAAAAAATATCGGTCCCGGCAATGTAAATGACGCGATGCTGGATTCCACGGTACAGTCAGCTCTGATCGAGTTCAAAAAGATCGGATGGCTGATCTTGGAAGGCGATGAATTCACCGTGCTACCGGCATTTGATAGGTTGATAAAGATTTATGAGGAATACATTCTGGATATTGATAACACGTTAAATGAACTGAAATGAAAGATTATCCGCGAATAAGAAGACTGTCAACATTAGGGATCATCAGGCATCAGCACTTTGACTATGAGTTCGGTCCTTTCAGAACGGATTTTGTCGGGGAAGGGGGCGCCGGTAAAAGTATGATTTCCGATCTACTTCAGCTGATCTTTGTTGGGGTGCGTTATTTCCATTCTCCCACCAAAGGCAGTGGTCCCAGAGAGGCTAAGACCCTGGTGTTACGATCGGAGGGAAAGGGTACGGATATGGGCTATGCATTTTTGAGCCTTGAGCTCAAAAAGAACCAATATGTGATCGTCGGGATATATCTGGAAAGTTCGGGCGCTGCAGAGATGTTCATTGTTCAGCAGGGGAATAATTTTGAAGCCGATACGAAGCTGGCAACGTTTGGCCAGCTGCTCGGTGTTGCTGAATTCCAGCGGGATAATTCCATTTTGCCCATCAATGAATTACGTGACCATATCATTGATAATTTTAACCTGACCTGTGAAAGCTGGGAGAGAACCCAGACCTACCATAAGATTTTATTTAACAATGATATTCTGCCGCTGGATCTTTCGGTAAGTAACCAGGCATTGCATAATTACGCAAGGATTGTTCAGGCTTTTTCGCGGGAATCGCTAGATATGGATAAGAGTGTCAGCTTGCAGTCTTTTCTGTTCGGTGATGAGAAAGAAAAAGAATTTTATAACAGGTTTGAAACCACGGTTGAGGAGCTGCAGGGTGATGAGAAGCAGTTTCAGGATAATGTCGCGGAAATAGATAAGCTTAAAATTAAGCAGCAGAAACTCAGTGATCTGCTCGATCTGAAGGTTTTAAAGGAGCGTCTTTTTAAAGACTATATCGAAGCCGAGTATGATTTCCTGGGCCAGCAACAAGATGGTTTATTTAAGGAGCTCGAAGAATTGATACTAAAATATGAAGAAAGCACCAGGCTCCTTCCACTTCTTGAATCTGTTCTTTTAAAAAAAATGGAGGAAATAGCACAAGAGCAACCTGTAATTGAGAAACGGGTTGAGGATGCTCTTGTTCTAACAAAGGAATGGACCGATAAACGTAAGAAAAGAGGTGATTTCTTGCGCTGGCTGGATGAGCTGGAAATTTCTGCCGAACAGGTTCTGGCCAAATACGACAGCTATCAGGAATCCAAGGATAATATCCGAAAGATAAATGAACTTGAAGCGCAGATTCAAAAGAATAAGATATCAACAAACCTGCTGGCCAATTATTCGGGAAAAGCAGTACTTGTACAGATCAAGCATAGTTGTGACCTATTGCAACAGGAAATCGAATTTAAAAATAAGCTTCGGTCCCTAAACAACCTGGATGAAGCCACTTCTATTGCCAGATGGGCTCTTGAAACAGACAGTGTTTTGAATCAGAGACAGGAGGGAATCATCAGGATGTTCCAGAATCAGGACATCAGGGTCGATCAACCGCAGGATAAGCTGTACAGATATCTTCCATCGCCGGAGATATTGATTCACGGGGAGATTCCAGTTTATAGCGAAGATGAGCTTGGATTTTGGCTAAATCTCAATGGTGTTCTTGAATTTATTTCAAAAGATTTTGAACCTGTGTTCAATACCGGAAACAAAGATGACATTAAAAAATATTTCGAGGTCCAGACCAGTAACATTGCTAAGGATATACAGGGTTTAGAAAAGAGTTTAGCAGATTTAAGTGTTCTTTACAGGATTCTTGAAGAACTTGGAGATGCCGATGAATATGTTAAAGCCTGGGGGGCAAAGTGGGAGCTGGATGTGCAATTACAGTCTCATGAACTGTTTGCGTTAAAGAAAGATGAGCTTGTCGATCATTTCAATTTGGCGAATGATAGTGAAGTGCCAGCAAAAGCAATGCAGTATGAAAACTCCTACAAAACATTAAAAAAGGAAGAAAGTGAGTTGATAACCTTATCAAGCAATCTATCCCAACTGGAGAAATCTTTCATTGATGCCATATCCGATGAACAAGTTGTAGGCATAAAAAGTAAATGGCGTTTTGATTCTGCAGAGCAGCCTACTGTCCTTAATGATCTGGTTGATGCTTCAGATAATGCGGAGTTTTATGATGATTTTTTCGGGATTTACAAAAATCAGGAGAAGAATTATGCTGGTTCAGAAAGGATTAAAGAATTGGATCGACTGATAAATGAATTAAAGTCGAAGAGGAATGATGCATATGGTAAGTGTCCGAAAATCTTTGTTTCAACCTATGTTCCCAAGATCAGGCAATATGAGGAGGTTGAGCAATTACGTGAAGATTGTTCTGCAGCAGAAAATAAATATATCGTCAAATATAATGTCATTGCAGGGGAAAATTTAAACAATAATTTCAAAAGATTCGAGGATTCGGGAGATTTTCAGGCTTTGTGTGCAGAGATTTTACCTCCCGAAATTCTAAGTGATGAAAATATTTTGGAAAAAGATGTTATTGAAAAAATAGGAAAGTATCTGGCTGATATAAATTTAAAGAACAAGAAATTGAATTCGCGTAAGCTGAATAAACTGGCTTCGATTATTGAAGATGTCTGGCTTGAAGTCAGTACCCAGTTAAACATCGCACGGCAGATTCGGAATTTTCTGAACGATGATGAGAAAATAATCTCCGGCGGTCACAAGGCTACCTTGGCTGAGATAAAAGACAATTCACTTTCAGCCGACTGGATGCAAATCTTTGTTGAGAAGATTAAAAAAGATGCTGAGTTTGGATCTGACGAGACTTTATTTGAACAGGAGAAAGGGATTACAAATGAGCTTGAAAAGTATCACTCTTTAACCGATAAACTTCAGCAGGCCTATTACCGCTCGGGCGGTGACCGAAACCTTAGACCCAAAATAAAAGATCTCTTAAATCCCAAGTCGTATTATGGACTTAAATTTTCAATGGTAAACAGTTCCGGAAAGAAAAATGATGGAAGTAACAGTCAGACGTATTCTGCAATTGCGCTTTTGTGTATTGCCAAGTTAGCATTACTTGACAAAAAATCTGGCAGTAAAGACAAGGATGCAATTCGTTTTATGGCCATTGATGAAGCAGCAGGTTTGGGCAAAAACTTTGATATGCTATATAAAATAGCAGAGGCTAATGATTATCAGATTATTTCTATGTCAATATCTCCCCATAAGATAGATGCAGCCAAGCAGAATATCTACCTCCTGCATAATAGTGTGGAGGACGATGAGGTAAATTATGATCCTGTCCCAATATTTGGTCTACTTGAAAACGGAACAGTATGAGAACATTAGAGTGGAAATATTTAAGAGGCCTCCATGAATTATATGTAGGTGGTAAAACAAGGTTAAAAATACTGAACAACAGTTATATTGAAAGGATCATTTTTACGCAAAAAAAGCTTGTAAGATATCAAAAAGGAAATCACTTAGTTCTCGAGTCCTCGAGTAGGTTTAAACCTTTTTATGAAAAAGAATTTTTGGAAACTTTTCTCTATTACAATAAGTTTTTTGAGGAATCAGGGCTGGAGAATAACAGTAAGAAAAATTTTACTGAACAAGATCTGAAGGCTTTAATATTTGTATTTTACAATAAACAAGAGATCAAAAAGAGGATGACCACCAGAAAAAAGCTTTCAGCGGAGCTTTTTAGAAAAGAAAACTCAAAGTATATCGAGAACAGGCCTTCTTTGGAGAAAGCGATACTGCAACTTTTAAAAGTAGATGCATTTCCTGAAAATGATCCAAAAAATCATCAATGGAGATGGGTCGTTGACTGCCTGGAGCCGCAGGTCATCGTACTGTGCGAAAATCTGGATTGCCTGAAGGTACCTGTTGAATACAAAAAGAGCAACATTGAACTCTGGTACGTTGGCGGTAATAATACGAAGCCCCTGCAGGACATTTCGGCAGATAAGCTGGGCCTGCCCATCTATTATTTTTGTGACTGGGATTATAACGGTCTAGATATCTATTGTCAGGTGAAAAATATTTTTAAAGAAAAAGGAAAAGATATAATACTCATTGAACCTCCTAAAAATGCTAAAAAATTACCGGTCGCGGTAAAACATCACAAAAGCAAATGGAGTCAGGAAAAGCAATTTTCAGGACTTGACCAGTCTCATTTTACGATTGGGCAGATTGAGGTAATTGATTCGCTTATTTCAAAAGATGAATGGATTGAGGAAGAATCTATTGATTTAATAGAATATTTAATATTCGCGTGTAGAAACTAATGACTCATTAATTTTAGTTTGTTAAGATTTTGTATGTTTTAACCAATATAAGGAGTTGTGACAAATTCGTGGCAGATAATTTTTTTTACTAAGTCATTGATTAATAATGTTTAATTGCATTAGATGGTAATCTCTACACAGATCCGAACCATCCTTTTCAGAATAGCATAAAATCCACTATTTTATTCATTTTCAAATTACTGCCATGATTCTGCAATAAATATAAATCATGCTATTATCTAGTAGAACAGAATATGACCGAAGCATAAAAATTTTTTGTTAAAATATGTATGTAAACTCGTCAAATAAATTGTTCTGTTTTTCGTTTAAATATATAGGAGTTCTAACTAAAGGACTTTAATTAATACCACGCTATGCAAGCCGTTTATCTGTACATACGAGTCAGTACTGATGAACAGGCTGTAAAAGGATATTCCCAACGCAGCCAGCTGGATCGACTTGTGCACTATTGTAAAGATCACAATCTCATTGTTACCAAAACTATTTTCGAAGACTATTCTGCGAAAACATTTAACCGACCGGAGTGGAACAAACTGTTCGCTGAACTTAAGCTCATTAAAAATCAATCTTCACTTATTCTCTTTACTTATTGGGATCGATTCAGCCGCAATATTATGGACGCTTACAAGATGTTAGAAAGATTGCAGAATATGAAAGTTTCTATTCAGGCAATTGAACAGCAGATAGACTTCTCAATCCCGGAAAGCAAAATTATGTTGGCAATGTACTGGGCTACTTCTGAGGTAGAAAACGATAAAAGAAGCCGTAATGTGCGTTTGGGAATGCAAAAAGCAAGACTGGAAGGAAGATGGATTAACAAAGCTCCTCTAGGATATAGAAATAAAATCACATCTGATGGGAAAAAATATATAGAAATCTATGAACCGGAGGCGTATGTTATCCGTGAGGCTTTTACAGCTATAGTGAGACAAAATAAATACTGTTTAAATGATATATACAAAGAAGCGGTATCAAATGGGCTTAATTGCAGTAGAAGTGCTTTTTACCGGCTGGTAAGAAATCCTATTTATTGTGGTAAAATAAAAATTCCGGCATTCGAAGATAAAGCTGAAAGAATTGTTGAGGGTACTCATGAGCGTCTTATACCTGTAGTTTTATTTGATCAGGTTCAAAGAATAATAAAAGGCGCAGATTTAAACCATCCTAAGAAATTAACTTCAAAAAGGATAGTCAATGAAAATTTAATTTTTAGAGGTGTCCTACAATGTCCTAATTGTGGAAATACGCTTACAGGAAGTGGATCGCAGGGACATACTAAAAAATATTATTATTATCACTGTGTGGGACTCTGTTCATACCGGGTAAGAGCTGACGTTATCAATTTAAGTTTTCTCTCATTTCTTAAGAACAATAGAGTGGTAGAACCATTTTTAGAACTTGCCAATAGTATCTCAAAGGAAATTTACGGTGAAGAACATCATGATTATATTCAGAAAAAAGAGGAGATAAAGAAAGAAATGGAAAAATTGATTGATAGGGGATTCAATGCACAAAAGCTATTTTCAAATGGGAATATTGACTATGATGATTATATACTAATAAGAAGTCGTTGCCAGGAATCTTTAAAAGATAATACTGATAAATTGAGACAACAGGCTTTAAAAATAGTGGCTGAAAAACATACAGAAAAGGGAACTGATTACATAATTAACCACTTAGGGGAGTTTTATGAAAATTCAGATACTATAACCAAACAGAGAATTATCAGGTTGTTTTTTCCGGAGAAAGTAAAAGTAATAGAAGGGAATATTGAAAAAATGCTATCAGAAAGTGTTAAGACTATATTTGGATTAACTGCTTCAGCTTCGAAAATAAAAGGAATCCATGGTCAGCAGACAGAGCAAGCAATAGTTGAATTTTTTAAAGAATTATATTTTTTAGGGTATGAACAAAATTTGAAAAATATCTAAAAATTAATTGATTAGTTTTTGATTTTTCAGAGTAAAGCTGATATTTTAAATGGTATTTATATAAAACACTGAAAAACAGTTTTTTGCGAAGCTTTTAAAGTATTCGAGATCCTGTATAGATAACTTGATGGGCTTGTCTTTTCGAACTTTTTGTTCTACATAAAAAAAACATTTTTAGTATTTGATTGATTTTCAGTTGTTTATTTTTCTTGAAAAGGTTCGAATCCTGTCAGGTTCGTAGCAATAATATGGAGCTTTAATCGAAAAATCGTCTAAAAAAGATAAAATATTGGTTTTTTAAGAAAAAATTTTTTCTTTAGAAAATAAGGTAAAAGGGTGAAAAATACTTTAAATAGACTGAATAACAAGTATTTATAAATAAAATGACACCATTTGGCCTAAATTGTCCTAATGGTGTCATTAAGTGAGCGCGAAAGGATTCGAACCTTTGACCGTCTGCTTAGAAGGCAGATGCTCTATCCAGCTGAGCTACGCACCCTTAAAAGTTGATTCCCGCTTAGTAAATAAGCACATTAAAAAGTCGGGGCGGCAGGATTCGAACCTGCGACCTCCTGGTCCCAAACCAGGCGCGATGACCGGACTACGCTACGCCCCGAATATATAAGAAGAGCGGAGGGTAAGGGATTCGAACCCTTGCGACACTTTCGCGTCGACAGTTTAGCAAACTGCTCCGTTAACCACTCCGGCAACCCTCCTTTTTTGTTTATTTTTTAATGATCGTTGTTCCGTTATTGCGAGTGCAAATATAGAATAGATTTCTTTATTTACCAAATAAAATTCAAGAAAATTTTGTGTATTTTTGAACTAATAAATCATCCAAAAACCAAACTGATGCGTAAAACATTATATATCATCGGATTAAGCACATTTGTTTTTTCATGTACTTCCAGGCAAAATGTGAAAAAAAATACTTACAAACCGAAAACCCCAACAACACAGGCGAAACCAGCTGTTCAGACAAAACCTCCGGTTGCTCAAAAACCTAAAGTTGTATCTGATCATGGAGTGGATTTTTTTACGACCAATATAGCAGATCCAACCAAAAATGATAATACGGCAAGTTATGGTTCTATCGTATCTGCAAAACCAGGCGGATATAAAGTGGTGAAAACTTTTTTTCCTGCAGTGGCCCAGAATTTCAGACAGCGTTATCTGATATTACATTATACCGCTCTTGCAGATGATAAATCAGTTACTGTTCTTACCCAACAGGCGGTAAGTGCCCATTATCTTGTAAATAATACCGGAGATAATGAGATCTATCAATTGGTGGATGAAAACAAACGGGCATATCATGCAGGCGTAAGTGCGTGGAGAAATGATAAAAATCTTAACGATAATTCTATCGGTATTGAAATTGTAAATACAGGCTATACTACAGATAGTACCGGTAAAAGAATTTTTGCCCCTTTTAGTGATGAGCAGGTAAAAAAAGTGGCTGCATTGGTTAAAGATATTGTAACAAGGTATCAGATCCAGCCAACAAACGTATTGGGCCATTCAGATATTGCCCCTACAAGAAAGCAGGATCCTGGACCGATGTTCCCATGGAAAAAGCTCTATGACGAATATCAGGTTGGAATGTGGTATGATGAAGCTGCCAAACAGACGTATCTTGCAACTGCACAGGCAGACCTGGCAGCCAGATATAATGATGCCAGCTTTATTTTCCTTATTCAGACTTCATTACAGAAATTCGGATATGCACTTGATCTTAGCGGACAATGGGACGATGCTACCAAGAAAACAATTGAAGCTTTCCAGTACCACTTCCGTCCACAGAATTATGACGGAATCATGGATGCTGAAACATGGGCAATACTCCAGGCTTTAAATCAAAAATATACTGTAAAATAATTCAAATTAAAACGCATCGGTTAGATGCGTTTTTGCTATCTTTAAACGATCAAAAACAGTAAAATATCTGTAATGGAAAATTTCAGAAAAGAAAGTGATCTATTAGGCGAGCTGAATGTGCCTTTAGACGCTTATTATGGGGTTCAGACACAAAGAGCTATCGACAATTTTAAAATTTCAGGACAGCTTTTGTCTTCCTATCCGGATTTCATAAAAGGATTGGCGTTTGTAAAAAAAGCAGCGGCAAAAACCAATTATGAATTAGGGCTTTTAGACGAAAATCTGTATTTTAAAATAGCAGAAGCATGTGATGAAATTGTAGAAGGGAAATATCATGAGCAGTTTCCGGTAGATATGATTCAGGGAGGCGCTGGAACTTCCATCAACATGAATGCGAATGAAGTGATCGCCAATATCGTGTTGGAAAAATTAGGAAAAAATAAAGGAGAATACGAGTTCTGTTCACCTAATGATCATATCAATCTCTCTCAATCTACAAATGATGCTTATCCTACGGCAATCAAAATGGGACTGCTTCAGATGAACATCGGATTGGTGGAAAAACTGGAAAGAATTATCACGGCTTTCCGTGCAAAAGGGCAGGAATTCCAGGATGTGATCAAAATGGGACGTACACAGCTTCAGGATGCCGTTCCGATGACTTTAGGACAGGAGTTTGAAGCCTACGCAGCCACTTTGGAAGAAGATATCTCCAAGCTTAATAACAATGCCAGCCTATTTGTGGAAGTAAATATGGGAGCTACAGCAATCGGAACAGGATTAAATGCTCCGGTAGGATATGCTGCCCTTTGTGCTAAAAACTTAGCTCAGATTACAGGATTTCCGATTGTTTCAGCACCTGATTTAGTAGAAGCCACTCCTGATACAGGGTCTTATGTAATCTACTCTTCAGCAACAAAACGTCTTGCAGTAAAGCTGTCTAAAATCTGTAATGATTTAAGATTACTTTCATCAGGTCCAAGAGCAGGTCTTTTTGAAATCAACCTTCCGCCAATGCAGCCAGGATCTTCTATCATGCCTGGGAAAGTAAATCCTGTAATTCCGGAAGTGGTCAACCAGGTTTGTTTCAAAGTAATCGGGAATGACCTTACCGTAACTTTTGCCGCAGAAGCAGGACAGCTGCAGCTGAATGTAATGGAACCGGTACTTTCTCATGCCATTATGGAAAATATCAACTTCCTTTGCAATGCTTTGGATACACTTCGTGACAAATGTGTGGTTGGAATTACCGCCAATAAGGAAGTCTGCCTGAATATGGTAAAACACAGCATCGGTATTGTAACCGCATTAAACCCTTATATCGGATACAAACAGTCTACACAAATTGCAAAAGAAGCATTAGAAACCGGTAAAAGCGTTTACAACCTTGTTCTGGAGAAAGGAATTCTTTCTCAGGAAAAACTGGATGAAATTCTTGATCCGAAGAACATGCTGAAACCGCATAACAAATAAAATCATCAACGATAAATGATCAATGATAATTGATGCCCTCAAAAGCTTCTCATCATTGATCATTTATTATTCATCATTTATACTATAATTCGTGAGGTTTTTAATCATCATTCCCGCTCATAACGAAGAAGACAACCTCCCATTTACTCTTAATTCTCTGCAACAGCAAAGCAGCAAAGATTTTAAAGTAGTGGTAGTGAATGACGGTTCTACAGACAGAACAGCTGAAGTGATCAGGAAATACACAGAAACTGATTCCCGTTTTGAAACAGTCAATCTTCAGAAATCTGAACATCAGCCAGGTTCTAAAGTAGTTCATGCTTTTAACAACGGACTCAATACTCAAACGATAAATGAATTTGACATTATCTGTAAATTTGATGCTGATATCATTCTTCCGGAAAACTACCTCACTGCAGTAGAAACAGCTTTTATCAATCATCCCGAATATGGCCTTGTAGGAGGCCTTCTGTATATAGAAAAAGACGGAAATTGGGTGTATGAAGGTAATTCTAATAAACATCACGTAAGAGGTCCTATGAAGGCTTACCGTAAAGAATGTTTTATTCAGATTGGCGGTTTAAGGGAAACTTTGGGCTGGGATAATATTGACTCTATACTGTTGGGAAATCTGGGATGGAAAGAAGTTGTTCTTCCTGAGCTTCATGTAAAGCTGATTAAAGTAAAAGGAGCTGATTATACGATACGTCCTGCAGATTATTACGGAAGATATTTTTATTTCTTAGGACTGAACAGGTTTCTGGCATATATCGCCTCCTCAAAAGAAGCTATGAAAAGTAAGTCTTCTTCATTTTTCTTTGATATCATCAGGTCTTATGAAAGCTGCAGATCAAAGAAATTAGAATTGAAAATTACAAAAGAAGAACAAAAAGCCGTTAATGATAAGCGTTGGAGAATGCTGAAAAAGAAATGGCTTAAGATGTAAAAAAGATCGTAACTTATTATTTGTGATCAGTAATGGGCTTTAGCCCGTTTAATTAAAAAGATAAAAATCCACTGGCTTTAGCCAAAACTTAAGATATAACTCCCGCAAACCCGTGAAAAAAATAGCTTACATAGAAATAGACACTCACGCAGAAATAGCTCACGCTTTCATGGATATTATGGAAGATTGTCAGGATTTTGCGGTAGACTATTATTTTTCAAAGAGAATCAAAGATCAGGTAAGTCATCACAATGAAGCAGTTTTCTTATCAGACAGTTCTATGATTATGGATCAGCTAAAAGGAAAAGGGTATGATCTGGTGATCATAGGAACTGTTCATCGTTATTTTAATACATTTTTGGCAGTAACAAAAAAGTATAATACCGCAGTCATTACCCATAATCTTAATTTCATAAAAGCCTCAAAGCTGGATCTGATGAAAAGTGTTTTCAAAGGAGATATTATCTTCAGATTAAAACTATGGCTGAAGGAAGGATTATTTTACAAAACCAAAGTTTATAAGACTTCAGGAACTCTTTTCGTGTTGGATGAAGCATTGGTTTCAGGGAGATATCAGTATTTGCCGCTGTTTTATACAAGAGATTTTGATAAAGCAAAAAATGAAGAGCTTGTGGTGGTGATTCCTGGTGGGGTCTCACAGAAAAGAAGAGATTACGCCCATATTTTTAAAACTATTCAGAAACTCAGTACGGATCAGCCCTGCAAATTTGTTTTCCTTGGAAAAGCGGGCGGACACGAGTTAAAACAACTTGAAAACCTGCCTGGAAAATTACCGGAAAATATTGAAATTACCTGTTTTTCAGAAAGGGTTTCCTCCGAAGATTTTGAAAAATGGATGCAGAAAGCAGATGTTTTATGGTGCCCGATTCAGCAGGAAACAGAGTTTTTCGGCATGAAAGAAATTTATGGACTGACTAAAATGACAGGAAATCTGGGTGATGCCATCGCCTACGGAAAATTGGCGGTTTTTCCAGGAAATTATCCTTCAAAACTGGACTTCATTATTGCTGAAAAAGAAAATGTTCTTGAACAATTAAGAACTGTTTCAGAGACTTCATTTGATTTTTTGACAACATACAGCAGGAAAAAAGTTCAGAAGAGACTGGAACAATTTCTAGCGTCTTTGGTCTGAAAAGCCAGGATCATTCTCTTATTTTATCTTAAATACACTCTTAATAAATCTCATATTCAGATAGTCTTCAACCGGGAAAATCTTGGTGAAGTAATTTCCGATATAGATCAGTATCAAAACAACTGCAGGTTTGTAAACAAGATTAAGCAGATTGCTGTTGAAATTTGGGAGAACAATAGCCACGGTAATAGCTAAAGTACAGATAATGGAGACAAAAATCATTTCAATACTCAAAGGCGAAACCTTAAACACAATATAATTGAAAACAATTTTCACCACATTGTAAATGGTAAGGGAAATTGCTGTAGACAGAGCAATTCCGATCAGCTTCAGATCCGTGTTTTTAATGAAATAATAATTCAGTCCGATAGTCAGCCCGGCCAGCAAAAGCATCACCAGAATATTGAATCTGTAATATTTTGAGAGTGAAATAATATTCCCGTTGAATCCGGTAGCAAGATCTATTAATACTGCAGAACCCCAGATCCAGACTACGGGTTCATATTCTCTGAGCATGGTTCCGTTCTTTGGCATGAACTGCGTCAGATAAGGAAATCCTACCATAATACATGAGAATAAAACAGCACCAAGGAAATACAGTGTTAAAGAAGTTTTTTTATGGAACCTGTCCAGTTCTACCATATCTCCGTCTGCCAGATTTTTACTGATAATAGGAGCTGAAATATTGAATAGTCCCAATTGGGGTATAGAGATCAGAGAGATCAAAGCATAGAGAACGGAATATATCCCGTTTTCTTCCATTCCCATGAATTCTCCTATCATAAAGCTGTTGATCGCCAGATAGTTTCCAAATGTTCCCAGAAATCCAAAGAAACTGTAGTTTAGGAATTCTTTCCAAAAATGATCTTTTTTGAAATAATCTGTACTGATGTCGAACTTTATTTTTTCCAGTTTATTGGTATAATATATATACCCGAAAAGCATGAGCGTAAATATTCCGAAGAAAAAAGCCAGTGCGATATTTTGAGACAAAGAAAAATAGAAGAAAAGACAGAAAGCCCCCAGATTTGCTATTTTAGGAAAAAGATTGTCAAAGATATTCGAAACAACAATTCTTTTATAATTTGAGGTGTATTTATTGAAAATAGCGCAGAGTGATAAAATTAAAATTAAGGGTAAAATAATTTTTTTAATTTTCCACGCTTCCGAATGTACAAATTTGGGATAAAAATAGGGGAGGATAAAAAATACAGTAATAAAAATGAGAAAATTGATCAGAACCGTCACAAGAGAGAGTGAAAGCATATTCTGATTTTTTCCTTCTTTCTGCAAAGCGTTAAAAAATTTTACGTTCGCATAAGAAATACCAAAAACAACAAAAGGAACAAGCATTTCAGCAGTTTGCATACTGTAGCGTAGCTTTCCGTAAAATTCAAAATCATTCGGAAATATGAATATTGCGGAAACCGTGCCCAGCAAAAAACCAATATAACCGATAATGGAATATTTGAAGCCTTGTCTCGCTACTACACTCATAAGTTGTTTTAAATGTTTTTAGGTATAAAAATAATATTGTTGATGTACTGAGTTTTATTTTTTTCGTCGTTTGTATTTTGCGTTATGATATCTTCTGTAAGATTTTCCAGCGTAAAGCTGTTTCTGTTAAGATATTTGGCATCGTATCCCCAGCTCATCACTTCGGATATTTCATTCCATATAGGAGTTTGGTGGTGTCTTTGTTCCATTTCGACCATTAAAGTCGGCTTAAATTGTCTGATGGTTTCTCTCGCCCCGGACAATGTTTTTATTTCATTTCCTTCAACGTCTATTTTGATAAAATCAAGTCTGCTGAAATTTTCCAGTGCAGCCCATTCATCAAGCTTGATAACTTTTACTTGCTCCGTATAGCTTTTCTCTTCTCCTTTTTCTTTGTAAGAAGTATTTAAAGTGCCGCGGGAAGCAATGGTTTTTCCATTAATAATGGGTACTTTGAACTCTGCAATCCTGTTTTCGTCAGAAAGAGCCAGAGGGAGAATGTGCATGTTAGAAAAAAGTCTTTTTAGTCTTCTGTAAAGCTTTTTATTAGGTTCAAAACCATAAATATGCTCATGCTTCAAGGTGTTTTCCAGCTGATAAAGGAAAGTTCCCACATTGGCACCAATATCCAGTATCACAGCATTTTTAGGAAGGTATTCTTTGATCCATACCAATTCCGGTTCTACATTACGTTCCGAAAAGTTATTTTTATTAAGATTATTTAAAGCTTTAAAATATCTTTTTTTGTAGAAATTCGGGCTTATGTATTGTAGTTTCTCTGCAATTTTTTGGTATAAAGACATCTTTGGCTTTTTGGCGAACAGCAAAGATAAGTAAAAATGTAAAACTTTTCTTAAAAAATGTTAATTATAATGGCTTGATTTTCAGAATAGGTTTTTAAAATCACTTTTGTAACCTGTTGAATTTTAATATATTTTTGATTTGTCCCAGAGATATCTGCATACCCTGAATATCTCAATAATAATATTCTAAAATAATACAAACCAGTAAGAACGCACCCGATTCTCTGTTAAAAATGAGTGATCTGTGATTGAAAAAAAATAAAACTGTTTAAAGAAAAGGTGTATTCAGGAAATCATTGAAAGGCTTCATCAGTTTGAAAACTTTGGTCATGTTTTTCACCGCATTTTTGTCCAGTACTTCCTCATCTTTCAGAGAATATACCACAATAAAGTTTTTAAGCTTGAGATATTCTCCCATAGGATCATCTTTCTCAAAACCCTGAGGTATTTTCTTCAGTTTGTCTTCCTGATCAAGTTCCGGAAAATGTTTTTTGAAATCTTTATTATTGAGAATTTTCAGAAAATCATCTCCGTACAAAGAAATTTCTTTACGAACTTCTTTCAGTACGGAAGATTCCGGCATGTAAATTCCTCCGGCTAAAAAGGATTTTCCAGGTTCCAGGTGAAGATAATAACCTCCTTTCTGATTTCCTTTTCCCATTCCAAGAGAAGCTCCGAAATTGGTTTTATAAGGAGATTTGTCCTTAGAAAAACGGGTGTCTCTGTAAATTCTGAAAAGGGCTTTTTTACTGTCAATTTTAGCAAGCTCATCATCAAAATCAGACATTTCTTTGATGAGTTCATCTAAAAATGAAACTACATTTTGCTGAGATTCTGTGTACAGGTCTTTATTTTCATTAAACCATTCGCGGTTATTATTTTTATTTAACTTTTGTAAAAAATCAAAAGTTTTGGGAGAAATACTTGCAGACATATTGTGTTAAGTGTTTTTTTGTTATTACATGAGATTCGAAACTGCTTCCCGAGCCCGGACCAAAATTTCAAAGCCCTGAAACCTCAAAACCAAATGTACAAAAAGTATTCATAGAAATATTATTCTGTTTTTTCTATTCAATAAAATTTCCCAGATTTCATACGGATGCATAATAGTATGGATGGACAGGTATTAAATGATTATGCAGAAAGATGCCAAAAGAAAAATTTACTTTTCATGGCTTTATTTTTGAAAATTCATAAATAGTACAGAAAAAATCAATCGAATTTAATAAAAAAAAATAATGTTTAACAATTTTCTAATCTGAGGCTTTTTTTTTTGGGTTTAATTTTCCAAAAATTAAAAAAATATTACAGGATTGTGAATTTAAGATTGTATATTTAAAACTTTATTCAAAAACAAATCAAATATTTATTGTATCTTTGCAAAAATTTTAAAATAGTTAATGAATTTATTTACGGAAACCAATTTAAGTCCTGATATCCTTAAGGCAATTGGCGAACTGGGCTACGAAAGCCCAACAGAAATCCAAAAACAGACTATCCCTTTTATTCTTTCAGATATTCGCGACTTGATCGCACTTGCGCAGACGGGGACAGGCAAAACAGCAGCGTTTTCGCTTCCGATTTTGGATATGATTGACGATACGAGTCGCAAAATCCAATTATTGGTGCTTTGTCCGACACGGGAATTATGTCTTCAGATTTCGAAGGACATAAAGAATTACTCTAAGTATATGAAAGACATCAAGACAACTGCGGTTTATGGTGGAAGTAGTATTGTAGAGCAGATGAGATCTTTGAAGGATAAACCACAAATCATTGTGGGAACTCCGGGAAGAGTAATTGATCTTATCAACAGAAAAGCACTAGACTTTTCTGCGATTCATTGGTTGGTATTAGACGAAGCTGATGAAATGCTTTCTATGGGATTCAAGGATGAATTGGAAACCATTCTAAGCGAAACTCCGGAAACGAAACAAACTTTCTTATTCTCTGCAACGATGAATAAAGAGGTGGAAAGAATTTCCAAGAATTATCTTACAAAACCACATCGTATTTCAGTAGGTTCTATCAACGAAGTGAAGAAGAACATTACTCACGAATACTATGTTGTAGGATACCGTCAGAAAAAAGAAGCATTGAAGAGACTTATTGATGCGAATCCTAACCAGTACTCCATTATCTTCTGCAGAACGAGAATGGAAACTCAGGAGGTTGCTGATTTCTTAATGCAGAACGGATATGCAGCTGATGCTCTTCACGGTGATCTTTCTCAGGCGCAGAGAGATACGGTAATGAAGAAATTCAGATTGAAAAACATCGATATTCTTGTAGCAACAGACGTAGCAGCAAGAGGATTGGATGTGAACTCTTTAACTCACGTTATTCACTTCTCTTTACCGGATGATCCTGAAGTATTCGTTCACAGAAGCGGAAGAACAGGTAGAGCTGGGAAAGATGGTATTTCCATGGCTTTAATCAAGCCTGAAGAAAGCAGAAAACTGAAACAGATCAAATCTGCAACAAAAATTGAAATCAACGAGAAATTCATTCCTACTGGTGATGATATTATCAAAGCTCAGGTAGGTGGTGTATTCGAAAAATTATTGACGGAGCACGAAGATCTTTTCGAATTTGATGACAGCTTAATCCCGGATCTGAGCAACTTTACAAAAGAAGAACTGGTACACCAGCTTCTACAGTTCCAGTTGAGAGATCTTGCTTTATACTACAAAGACAAGCATGATCTTGTAGAGCAGAAATTCAGCAGCAGAGATGACGATTTCTCAAGAAGAGACCGTGGACGTGACAGAGACAGAGACAGAGGTCGTGACAGAGATAGAGGAGATCGTGGAAGAGACAGAGATCGTGGGGCAAAACCAAGAAGAAGAGATGAAAACATGGTAAGATTCTTCTTCAACCTTGGTAAGAAAGACCATTTGAAAAAGCTTGATGTTTTAGATATTATCAATAAGGCAACTGCTGGCGGAAAAACCAAAAAGAGAGCTGAAATCGGTGATATCGAAATCTTAGAGAAATTCTCTTTCTTCGAAGTTGAAAAATCTTTCAAAGACAATGTATTGAGCAATATTCAATCTATGAAGTTCAAAGGAAAAGATATGAGAGCTGAAGTAGCAAACTAATCTCTTCCTATACCATACAAAACCGGCATTAATGCCGGTTTTTTTATTTGATAATCAGTAGTTAAGCGAATGTTAACAAAACTTAATGTCATATAGTTTCACGTACAATCCTTTTTTAAGAAATTTGCACACGAATTATAAATACTAAAAAATGGGAATTGGTAATATTTTCCACGCTTTTCAACCAAAAGATAAAATCTTCTTTGTACTTTTCGAAAAAGTAACTGAAAATCTAGTTGCAATGTCAGAAGAATTCAACACAGGAATCAAGGATTTCGATCTTAATGACGATTCAATGTTGAAGAAAATGAGCGACTTCGAACACAAGAATGATGAACTCACTCACGAAATTTTCGTGGAATTAGGGAAAAACTTCATTACACCTTTTGACCGTGAGGATATCCACACACTGGCAACCGGGCTTGATGATATCGCTGATTATATCTACGCATCCACAAAATATATTTTCCTTTACAAATCACCTGAGATGAAGGCTTATTCAGACTTCTCTTTATTGATCCACAAAGCATGTCTTGAAATTCAGAATGCTATGAAAAACCTGAAAGGGTTTAAAAATATGGAACAGGTGAAAGAAGCTTGTATTAAGGTGAACTCTATTGAGAATATTGCTGACGATTTGCTTTCCAACTCAATGGTAGAATTATTTGAAACCAATGATGCCATCAACATTATTAAAGTTTCATCCGTATTAAACTACCTTGAAATTGTAACAGACAAAGCAGAAGATGTTGCCAATACCATTGAGAACATCATGATTAAATACGCCTAATACATAGCAAAAATGGAATTTCCGATTTTACTTATAGTTATTATTGCGCTGGCATTGATCTTCGATTATATCAATGGTTTCCATGATGCAGCCAACTCAATTGCAACTATAGTTTCTACAAAAGTTTTAACTCCATTCCAGGCTGTACTTTGGGCGGCGCTTTGGAACTTTGCAGCTTTCTTTATTGCTGCTTATATTATTGGAGAATTCAAAATTGGTAACACAATTGCCAAAACAGTTAACGAGAATTTTATCACCCTTGAAGTTATATTTTCCGGTCTTGTGGCAGCTATTGCCTGGAACCTCCTTACGTGGTGGTTCGGAATCCCTTCATCATCATCACATACGCTGATCGGAGGTTTCCTGGGAGCAGCTCTTATGCATGCTTTCATGATGGATTATCATGATGTGGTGGCAACACAGCCAGATCTTGGAATGTGGGGTACTGTTAAAGAAGCTTTCAATCAGGTTACCCATCAGAGTGTAGTGAAGTTTGATAAAGTAATTCCTATCTTCCTGTTCATTTTTATGGCACCAATTATAGGGATGATTATCTCAATCATCATTACCCTGATTATTGTACACCTTTATAAAAAATCAAACCCACACAAAGCAGACCAGTCTTTCAAAAGATTACAGCTGGCTTCTTCAGCTTTATTCAGCTTGGGGCACGGTTTGAATGATGCTCAGAAAGTAATGGGGATCATTGGTGCAGCACTTATCTATTATCATGTTGAAATGCTGCGTGATCCGGTTTATCTGAATATTCCTGCTGCAGGACGTTTTGATTATTTTGCAGAACATTACCTTTGGGTTCCTTTGGTATCATTCCTTGCTATCGGTTTAGGAACCATGAGCGGTGGTTGGAAGATTATCAAAACAATGGGTACCAAGATTACTAAGGTAACTTCATTAGAAGGTGTAAGTGCAGAAACTGCGGGTGCTATTACCTTGTTCATTACAGACCACTTCGGTATTCCTGTATCTACTACCCATACGATTACTGGTTCTATCATCGGGGTAGGATTAACGAAAAGAATTTCAGCGGTAAGATGGGGAATCACTGTAAGCTTACTTTGGGCTTGGGTTCTTACCATTCCGATCTCTGCAATAGTAGCGGGAATTACCTATCTTGTGGTAACTTTCGTTTTCTAAAAAACAAATCATATAATTATATAAACTTTGTCCGTTTGGGCAAAGTTTTTTGTTTTATAAAGCCCTGAAAAATCGTATTTTTGTTCAAATTATAAGATTTTATGGAATTTTTAGACAGATACCAGCAGATTGTTGCAGATGCCATCACTAAATATACTTTTAAAGATAAACCTTCGGAGCTCTATGAGCCGATGAATTATATTATTTCCCATGGTGGAAAACGTCTTCGTCCTATTATGGTGCTGATGGCATGTGATATGTTCGGTGGAGATCTTAAACAGGCCATCAAACCTGCATTGGCTATCGAGTTTTTCCATAACTTCACCCTGATCCATGATGATATTATGGATGAAGCTCCTTTAAGAAGAAACAAACCTACCATTCATACTTTACATGGCCTTAACGTAGGTATTCTTTCCGGAGATGGGCTGATGCTGAAAGCCTATAAGTTTTTTGAAGATCTTGAACCTGAAATTTTCAAAGCATGTATCAGAATATTTACTCATACAGGACTTCTGTTGTGTGAAGGACAGCAGTATGATATCAACTTTGAAACTCAGAAAGATGTTACTTTTGATGATTATATCAGAATGATTACCTATAAAACCGGAGTGTTAAGTGCTTCTTCATTTGAAATCGGGGCTTTGATCGCAAGAGCTGATTTTAAAGATGCGAAAGCTATTTTTAATTTCGGAAAGCATATCGGAATTGCGTTCCAGATTATGGATGATTATCTTGATGTATTCGGAGATCAGGCACAGTTTGGAAAAAAGCATGCCGGAGATATTTATGAGAACAAAAAAACGGTTCTGTATCTGTTAGCAAGAGAACATGCTACCGATGAAGAAAGAAAAGAACTGGATTACTGGTATTCTAAGAAGACTGAAAATGTTGATAAGGTGTATGGCGTAGAAAAGATTTTCAGAAGAACAAAAGTAGATGAAAAAGCTTTACGTCTGATTGAAAAACATAATGAAATAGGACAAAGTTACCTTCAGAAAATAGATGTTCCGGAAGAAAAGAAAAAACCTTTCATTGAACTGGCTAATTATTTGTTGAGAAGAGAAAGTTAATATAGGTAACAGAGGGTAGTTCGCAGGTAACAGCAATTTACCTGCAACCTGTTCCCTGCAACCTAATCCCTATACAATGAAATTCAGAACCGAAGTTGATATTCCCGTATCAGAAAAGAAGATTGAGATTGAAGATAAAATATTTTCAATAGGATCATGCTTTGCCTCTGAAATGACAGATCTACTTCAGGACGGACAACTTCAGACTCTTAACAACCCCTTTGGGACTATTTTTAATCCTTTTTCCATCAATAATGCCATCAACAGATTACATGATTCTGCATTTTACGAAGAAGAGGAGCTGATTACTTACAATGAAGAATACATCTCTCTGGATCATAACACCAGTTTTGATACCCGATATATTCATCAGACCCTGGACAGGATTAACGGTGCTATTGAAGCGGGAAATGCCTTTCTTCAGGAAGCTGACTGGATCATTATCACTTACGGATCTTCATTTATCTATGAATTTCTTCCCAAGAAAAAGCTGGTAGCCAACTGTCACAAAATTCCGCAGAAGTTTTTTGAGAAAAGATTACTTTCCCATCAGGAGCTGACAAGCTCAATTTACCATACAATTCTGGATCTTAAAGATATTTGTAAAGAAGGAGTGCAAATTCTGTTTACCGTTTCCCCCGTAAGGCATACAAAAGACGGAATGGTAGAAAACCAATTGAGCAAATCCAAGCTGATTACGGCTATCCATGAGTCTATTTCCATGTTCGAAGACTGTCATTATCTGCCGGTTTATGAGATTTTAATGGATGACCTCAGGGATTACCGTTTTTATAAAGAAGATATGATTCATCCCAGTACGCAGGCGGTTAATTATATATTTGAGAAATTCGGGAAGTCTTATTTTTCAGAAGAAACACAGAACTTTATCAAAGAAAATTTTAAAATCATCAAGGCTCTTGAACACAAGACAAGCGATAAGAAAGATCCGAAGTTTATTGAGTTCAGAGAAAAACTGGATCAGAGAATTGAAGTACAGCGCAAGAAGGTAAAACATAAAATATTTTAAATGCCTGATTTCACCAGAATTAACTATCTGAAAGATGGAAATGAAAGACAGAAAAAAGCTTACGAAATTCTTACAAAATATCGTGTTTTCGATAAATTAAAGGATTATTCTCCAATTTTAGCAGGAACTATTCCTATTGAAATTGATATTGAAGGCAGTGATCTGGATCTTATTTTTGAAGTGGATTTACAATTTGAAGAAGACTTTCTGGATGATTTAATGTGGAGCAGATTTATTCCTTATGATGTAGAAGTGGAGTATCCTATTATAAACGGTGAAAAATGTATTACGTTAAATTTTATGCTGGATGGATTCCCCATCGAAATTTTCGGACAGAATAAGCCCACAACACAGCAGAACGCCTATCTTCACATGGTTGCAGAATACAAAATATTACTGAAAAAAGGAGAAAAATTTAAACAAAAAATAATAGAGCTGAAAAAACAGGGAATAAAAACAGAGCCAGCTTTCGGACTATTGCTGGGACTTGAAAACCCTTATGAAGATCTGTTGAAATTTTAAATAAAATGATTGATACACATACACATCTATACGCAGAAGAATTTGATGAAGACAGAAAAGAAGCCATTCAGAGAGCTTTAGATAAAGGGATTAGAGAATTTTATCTTCCTGCTATCGACTCTGAATCCCATGAGAAAATGCTGCAGCTGGAAACAGACTATCCGGGCCAGATTTTTTCTATGATGGGGCTGCATCCCTGCTATGTAAAGCCAGAATCATGGGAAAAAGAACTTGAAATTGTAAAAAATTATCTTGGTCAGAGACATTTTCCGGCTATTGGAGAGATTGGAATTGATCTTTATTGGGATAAAACAACTTTGGATATTCAGGTGAAAGCTTTCGAAAAGCAGATTGACTGGGCGATAGAAAAAGACCTTCCGATTGTCATCCATACCAGAGAAAGTTTTGATGAAACATTTGAGGTTCTGGAAAGAAAAAAACATCCGAAACTTAGAGGAATCTTCCATTGCTTTTCTGGAAATCTGGAACAGGCAAAACATGCCATTGATCTTAATTTTATCTTGGGAATCGGTGGAGTAGTGACTTTTAAAAATGGAAAAATAGATCAGTTTCTGAACGAAGTTCCATTGGATAAAATTGTTCTGGAAACAGATTCTCCATATCTGGCTCCGGTTCCTCACAGAGGGAAAAGAAATGAAAGCTCTTATCTTGATCTGGTTGCCGGAAAACTGGTGGATATCTATGGGAAAGACTTTTCTGAGATTGAGCGTATTACAACAGAAAATGCTAAAAACATTTTTCAAATACCATAATTAATGAATGCCCTGTTAAATTTTATTAGGAGCAACAGGTTGAATGGCATATTGCTGTTTGCTGTTTATTTCATCATTAATCTTTTATTTCTGACAAAATATGGAATCAGGCAGTCTTTTGTTCCTCTTACTATTTTAGTTATTCTTTTTTCAGGGGGCAATTTATTATTATTCTCTTTAGGAAAATGGTCTCGGTTGAAAAAATTATGGACCGAAAAATCTGTATATTTTCTTATCGTTTTTATAACTATTGCTTACATTGCTTTGTGCCATGTGATAAAAGATCCCTACAAAATGAATATTGACAGATGGGCAACTTTAGAATTTTCTGTGGAGCATTGGACAAAAGGAGAATATATCTATGATACTCCAAATTTCATGGGAAATTTATCCTCTTATCTCCCCGGGCAATTGCTTTTGTCAAGTGTTTTTTATTTTTTAGGGAATGTCGGATACCTTCAGGTTGCTGCCTTCTTACTGTTTTCCTATGTTATTTTTTTAGAATTTAAGAGCAATTTTCATAGATTTTTTGCGATAGGAATGTTGGGTATTTCCCTGGCGTATATTTATGAAGTGGTCTGTAAGAGTGATTTTATCTCTTCCTTTATTGCAGTTGCAGCCTTTATTCTTTTTTGGAGCAGAAAGTTTAAAGATGATTACTTTAAAAGACCTTTTCTGTTGGGAATATGCATAGGAATTCTATGTCTTACAAGAAGCGCAGTGATCATCCCTTTAATTATTTTTTTATTAAATCCTTTTATTAAAACCAGCTGGAAAAATAAAATAAAATTTGGGGTATGCTTTTTATTGACGGTAGCAATCTTATTGGCATCTGTTCTGCTGCCTGCCAAAAATATTGAGCATGTGCTGCAATATAATCCTCTTAATCTTCAGGGACAAAGCAATAAATTTGTTATGCTGTTCTTTATGATACTGTCGGTTATCCTTTCCTTCTATGTTAAAAAAATAGAAACAGTATTTTACTTCTCAGCTTATATTCTTTTTTTGGTGATGTTAAGTTTTGTAGGTGAACAGTATTTCACTTTAGGGTTTTCTTACCAGAATAATTTCTTTTCTACCACTTATCTGGCAGCTTGTTTACCTTTTTGTATTATCGGTTATTGCTATACAAAACAAAAAACAGAATAATAATAATCAACGATCATAAAAAAGGCCGTTTTCACAAGTTGTGAGACGGCCTTTTTTATTTTATTTCTTTCTTGTGAAATTCTTGTTCTTAGGTTTTTTAAACCCTACTGAAGCTCCCGCAGAAGGCTTTTTACGGTTGTTATTAGGTCTTGAGCTGTTACTGTTGCCTGTTGTTTTAGGTTTCTCACCACCTGCATGCACAGGTTTGTTATTTGAATCCCTTTTCTGTGCAACAAGATCATCAGTATGGAACGGATGATCTTTGATTACGGGGATTTTCTTTCCAATCAGTTTCTCTGTATTCTTTAAATTCAAAAGATCAAGTCCGTCTACAAAAGATATAGAATTACCTTCGGCTCCGGCTCTTCCGGTTCTTCCGATTCTGTGTACATATGTTTCAGAAACATCGGAAAGCTCAAAATTGATCACAAACTTCAATTCATCAATATCAATTCCTCTGGCAGCAATATCTGTGGCGACAAGAACCCTTGTTTTTCCGGATTTAAAATTATTCAATGCATTTTGTCTCGCATTCTGAGATTTGTTACCGTGAATTGCTTCTGCAGAGATATTATCCTTCTGAAGTTTTCTGGAAATCTTATCTGCACCGTGCTTCGTTCTTGCAAAAACCAATACAGAGTCTGAAATATCATTTTGCAGAATATGAGAAAGTAAATTCAGTTTATTATCCTTTTCTACGAAATACACAGATTGTTTGATGGTATCTGCCGTAGAAGAAACCGGAGTTACCTCTACTTTTATCGGATTATTGAGGATAGAATTAGCCAGTTTTTGAATTTCAGCCGGCATTGTTGCGGAAAAGAATAAAGTTTGTCTTCTCTGAGGTAAAAGTTTAATGATTCTTTTTACATCATGTACAAAACCCATGTCCAGCATTCTGTCTGCTTCATCAAGAACAAAAATCTCAAGATTTTTCAGGCTGATGATGCCCTGTGCAATAAAGTCCAGAAGTCTTCCCGGTGTTGCTACCAGAATATCAATACCTTTTCTCAAAGCTGCCTCCTGGTTTCCTTGCTTTACTCCTCCGAAGATAACAAGTTGTTTTAATGGAAGATATTTACCGTACGCATTAATGTTTTCCTCAATCTGAATAGCCAGTTCTCTGGTTGGTGTAAGGATTAATGCTTTAATATGTTTGTTGGGAATTTTATTTTTGGATAAATTCTGTAGGATGGGGATGGAAAAAGCGGCTGTCTTACCTGTTCCTGTCTGCGCACAACCTAAAAAGTCTCTGCCTTCCAGAATATCAGGAATAGATCTTTCCTGAATAGGCGTAGGTGTGGTGTATCCCTGCTCCTGGATTGCTTTTGCAATAGGTTCTATTAAGTTTAAGTCTGTAAAATTCAAATGAATTATTTTAAAATTTAAATAAAAATTCCTTCAGTCTGAAAGAATTACATTCTGCAAAGGTAGTTTAAAAAAAATTAAGATTTTTATTCTGCTCATTTGCATCTTTATAAAGCTTATTTTATGGCTGTAAAATATCAATGGCCACCCATATACAAGCAGCCAATTGTTTTATTGTAAAAATAAAATCTTATCTGGATCAAAAGATCATAGTAAATGAAATTATTTCACTTTAGTCCATTGCTGGTTTTTTCGTAAATTTTCAAAAAACTGATACAGTTCTGAAAGCTTTTCGCTTCCACGCTTTCCGTAATCTTCCACATTTTTTGAAGTCCCGTCAGCGAATTGTACTCTTAAATAGGCGGTTGGAAGATCGGTAATATTGTGTTCACCGTATTTGTTATTCAAACTTTTTACATTTAAGCCATCAAGTAAACTGATTAATTTATTATAATCTTCTTCTTTAATGACTCCTTTAAAAGTTCCTTCACGTGGTTTTGAGAACTCATCTTTGGAAGGCTTATCATTAAAATTAAAATGTTCTGCTTCAAAAACTGCACTTCTGTCCTGGTTGATTGTTATTTTAAAAACAGGGCAGAAACCAAAACACGGAGTTGCCTCATATTCAATTGCAGTATATTTTGAATTTACTTTTTGAGAAGTTGTACAGGATGTCAAAAACACAAATGCGCAAATGGCGAGGAAATATTTCATAGTCTTTTTAAATTTGAAAGAGTCTCCCAAGAATTGTTCCAAAAGATAAAATTTTCTTTGTTTCGATGTTAAACATAAAATAGTAAATCTGCTTAACCTTTAAGATTGTATCAAGTGTTAAGAATATGAAGATAAGCTCTGCTTTATGCTTAAGAGATCAGAATGATTCATCTTAACGATGCTTTATTTTTAAATCTTTTCTTAATGGTTTAAAAATTCATGGGAAATTTTATAAAGAAAAACAGCCTCAGAGGAAATCTGAGGCTGTTTTTTTATGCTGCAGCTCTATTTTCAAAATAAAACTGATAAATCAATGTACTTCTATCCGTGCAATTGTTTCCAGATAGCATCTTTCAGCTCCATAAGGCCTTCTCCGGTAACCCCTGAGAAAAATAGAGGCTGTTTGTTTTCCGGGAACTCTGCTGCAATTTCTTTTTTCAGTTCATCATCCAGAAGATCAGATTTTGAAACGGAAACAATGAAATCTTTATCCAAAAGTTCCGGGTTGTACTCCTTCAGTTCATTTTCAAGAATTTTAAACTCCTGGAAATGGTTTTCAGAATCGGCCGGAATTAAGAATAAAAGGATAGAGTTTCTTTCAATATGTCTCAGGAATCTGTGTCCTAAACCTTTTCCTTCTGCTGCTCCCTCAATGATTCCCGGGATATCAGCCATCACAAATGATTTGTAATTTCTGTAATCTACAATCCCAAGGTTAGGAGTTAATGTAGTAAAAGCGTAATTGGCAATTTTGGGTTTTGCTGCAGAAACAGAAGCCAAGAGTGTAGATTTTCCAGCATTTGGAAATCCAACAAGTCCTACATCGGCCAAAATTTTAAGCTCGAAGACTACATAGCCTTCTTCGCCGTCCATTCCGGGTTGAGCATATCTTGGAGTCTGATTGGTAGAGGATTTAAAATGTTCGTTTCCTTTTCCTCCTTTTCCTCCTTGCATCAAAATGATTTCCTGTTTATCTTCAAGGATTTCTCCGATAATTTCACCTTCTTCATTTTTAGCGATAGTCCCAATAGGAACGTCGATATAAATATCAGAACCGTCAGCTCCTGTCAGCTGGTTTTTCGCTCCGTTTTCACCTCGTTCTGCTTTTATGTGACGGGTATATCGGAGTGGAAGCAAAGTCCATTCATTAGCATTTCCTCTCATGATGACGTGTCCGCCGCGACCTCCGTCGCCACCGTCAGGACCCCCTTTAGGAATATACTTTTCACGGCGAAGGTGGGCAGAACCAGCACCTCCGTGTCCGCTTTTACAATGGATCTTTACGTAATCTACAAAGTTAGACATATAGTTTGTGTTGCGGGTTGCAGGGATGATACTTCTTATCCCTTGCCATATCCCGATTATTTAATTTTCTCTACCTCAGCGAAAAGTTTTTGGGAAATCTCATCAATTTCTCCAACACCGTTTACCTCTACATATTTCCCCTGCTGCTTATAAAGCTCGGCAACTTCTGCTGTCTTGGTATAATATTCTTTAATTCTGTTTTCGATGATCTCTACATTGCTGTCGTCTGATCTTCCGCTGGTTTCACCTCTTTTCAGAAGTCTTTCAACCAAAATTTTGTCCTCTACTACCAATGAAAGACAGATGTCAATCTCGTCATTCAGTACTTCTTTAACGATAGTCTCCAATGCCTCTGTCTGAGCAGTTGTTCTTGGATATCCGTCAAAAATAAAACCATTGGTATCAGTAGGTTTTTTGATCTCGTCGATCAGCATATCTGTTGTTACCTGATCCGGAACCAATTCTCCCTTATCGATGTATGACTTCGCCAGTTTTCCAAGTTCAGTGTCATTTTTCATGTTGTATCTGAAAAGATCACCTGTTGAAACCTGTTTTAAATTGAATTTCTCGATCAGATTCTGGGCTTGTGTTCCTTTTCCACTTCCTGGAGGGCCGAACAGAACAATGTTTATCATAATGTTGATACGCTTCCAGCAATTGGCATTTTGCTTCCGGCTCCTGGCTTTTGGCGGTTTGCTCTTTGCTTTCAGCTTTTTTAAGTTAATATTAAATTTATTTCTTTATTATAATTTTTAAGCTAAAAGCTATCAGCTAATAGCCAACAGCGTTTAATGGTTGATTTGTCCGTCTTCCAGCTGATATAAATTCGGCAGGTTTCTTCCCAATTCATCATAATCCAGTCCGTATCCAAGTACAAATTTGTTTGGGATTTCCTTTCCGATGTAATCCAGTTTGAAATCTTTCTTGTAAATCTCAGGTTTCAATAGAAAACTAGCCAGTTTTACAGATTTAGGACGTTGTGTTTCTTTGAAATATTTAAAAAGACTTTCAACCGTATTTCCTGTATCTACGATATCCTCAACAATGATGATATGGCGGTCTTTTACGTCTTTTGTAAGCTCCATTTTCTGATAAACGATCCCCGTAGACTCAGTTCCTACATAAGAGCTCATTTGAATGAAGGCAATTTCGCATTCCCCCGGGTAATATTTTAAAAGATCAGAGAAGAACATCACCACTCCATTTAACACCCCAATGAAAACAGGAACTTCATCCTTGTAATCTTCATAAATTCTTAACGCTGTCTCTTTTACAATTTCCTGAATTTCGGCATCCTTTAAATAAGGAACGAAAGTTTTGTCGTGAACTTTAATGCTTTCCATAAAATTTTTAGTAGGAGGCAAAGTTACGGATTTTTGATTAAAATACTTTCCTGTTTTTATCAGTTTGAAACTTTCATGGTTTCAGGACATCTGAATTGAATAATATGATAAAGTCTGTTTAAATAATAATAAAGAGAAGCTTTTTAACGAGACATTAAGGTATAACCTTAAAAAACGACTCCGCAAACAATGAAAAATAAACAAGTGTTTAAAACAAAGAAGCAAAAGAGGGGGATAAATGTTCTGATTGAAATGAAAAAGAATGATATTCAGGAAAATGACTATCTTTGTTCTTTCAAACCCAACAATACAGACATGTAGGATATCATTTCTTTCAGATTCATAAAAACAGTAATGAAGAAGTTGCTGGTGTTCAACCATTATTAAGAAAGAAATCATGATTTTACTACAAAATATATCCTTTGGGTTTCCGGGAGGAAATCTTCTATTTAATCATATCAATTTAACAATACAGTCTCATACCAAATCTGCTCTGGTAGGGAGTAATGGCGTGGGAAAATCAACCCTGCTGAAAATAATCGCGGGAGAAATACAGCCTCTCAACGGCAATACCAATATTCCGGGTAATATCTTTTATGTACCGCAGATGTTTGGAAATTTAAATGATCTTATCATTGCAGAATGCCTGAGGATAGATCAGAAACTCCATGCTCTTCAAAAAATTACCAATGGAGAGGTGGACGAAATATATTTTGAAACGCTCAATGACGACTGGGATATTGAAGAAAGATGCCAGCATGCTTTGGAGCATTGGGGTCTCGAAAATTTTGAATTAACTCAAAAACTGGAAGACCTGAGTGGAGGACAGAAGACTAAAGTTTTTCTCGCCGGAATTCAGATCAATCAACCTGATATTATTGTATTGGATGAACCTACCAACCATTTGGATCTTAATGGCAGGAAATTACTGTATGATCTTATCAACAAAACAGATGCAACAGTGGTTATCGTAAGCCACGACCGTACTTTGCTCAATCTTGTGGATACCATATTCGAATTAAGCAATCAGGGAATTGCAACTTATGGTGGAAACTATGACTTTTATACCAAACAGAAAGAAGTGGAGGAGGAAGCATTGCAAAATGATATCCATTCCAAAGAACGTGCTCTGAAAAAAGCAAAAGAAAAGGAGCGGGAAACTCTGGAACGAAAGCAAAAACTGGATGCAAGAGGTAAAGGGAAGCAGGAAAAGTCCGGAGTAGCCAGAATTATGATGAATACGCTTCGGAATAATGCTGAAAAAAACAGTTCAAAACTTAAAAGTGTACACGCAGAGAAAATTAGTGGGATTTCCGGTGACTTAAGAGATCTGCGTTCCTCCTTAAAGAATTCTGATCAGATGAAAGTTAATTTTAATGATTCCAATCTGCATTCAGGAAAGATCCTTGTTACCGTTGAAGATATTAATTTCAGTTACGGAAAAGAAAAACTCTGGAAAGAAAACATCAGTATGGAGGTGCGAAGCGGAGACCGAATATCAGTGAAAGGCTCAAACGGTTCCGGAAAAACTACCCTGATAAAACTTCTGCTGGGAAATATTAAACCTTCGGAAGGAAAAATGAATAAGACAGAATTCAACAGTATCTATATTGACCAGGAATATTCCCTTATTGATAATGATTCAACGCTTTACGATTTTGTACAGACTTTCAATGACAATGCCATGCAGGAATCCGAAGTGAAAACATTATTATCCAGATTTCTGTTTGGAAAAGATAGATGGTATAAGAAATGTGGTATGCTGAGTGGTGGTGAACGTTTGCGCTTACTTCTCTGCGGACTTTCCATCAGCAATAAAGCTCCGGATGTGATCATTCTCGATGAACCAACCAATAACTTAGATCTTCAGAATGTAGAAATTCTCACCAATTCTATAAAAGATTATCATGGTACCCTGCTGGTGATTTCCCATGATGAGGTTTTCCTTCAGGAGATTGGGGTGAATAATGAGGTTTTTTTATTAGGGTAAAAATAAAAGATTCGTTCTTTTTGTCATTCCGCAGAAATTCAGAAAGTATCTTTGGAATGATAATTATTTAATTTTGGATAATGTCCAGTCAAATTAAATATTGTATTGGAGCAGATGAATAACATTTCAGTTTGTATACTTTCATAAATTATTAAAACAATTAATAGTAGGGGAAGACTATTATCATGCTAAGATTGTATAAGCCTTAATTACTTTCAGAAATCTTATTTATAGAATTAATATACTCTCGAGGTGTGATTCCTTGTATTTGTTTAAAACAGCGGTTAAATGTAGATTGATTAGAAAATCCGGCATCTGAATAAATATAGAGTAAAGTAACTTTTTTCAGATCCACGTTACTCATTTTATTTTTGATATATTCTATTCTTATTGTATTGATATAATGATTAAAATTATTATAGTTATTATAATGAATTGCTTTAGATATGTAGGTAGGATTTACTCCTACAACGGCAGATAATTTGGAAAGGCTGAAATCAGAATCTTTAAAAAGTTCTTTCACTTTAATTTCTTCATCAATTTTGATAAATAACCCTTCAAGTAACTGGTCATCAAGTGATATTTCTTTATAGTTTTTTGCAGTAGGAATCTGATTGCTGTTTAATAGTTCTAGTATATTAAACATTTCTATTTTTTTTATTTTTTCCCGATAATACAGTAATAAAATAATGACCCATAAATTTACAGTATATACCAGAAGATCTGATATAACGATCTCATTGCGAGAATAATTTCTCATGTTAAATTGAACAACACCATTTATGCCAATTGCAATAGATATTAATATGATTATATAAATGCTGTATAAATAAACATCTTTTTTAGTAAAAAAAATATGAGCAGCCAAAGGTATCGGAAGAAACCATGTAATATTCACTATTGTATATTTCCAAAAAATAATCAGTAAAAAAAGAGAATATAATGGTGCTATAAACATGTAAAGCCTTACTAGTACTGAAATATTATTGTTCTTTTTTATGATTAGCAATATACTTGACGTCAAAATGAATCCGACAAGAGCATATTTTACTATAAAACGATCTGGAATGAAGATTTTAAATAGTATTATATAAAATATCAGTGCAGCCATCATTGACCTCATATAGTTGACAACTAAGTTTCTTTTTTCTATTTCTATTCCTTTTTTATAGATAATATCGATCATGATTTTACTGCTATTAGTTATTTATTGAATATGACTTGTGTAAATTATTGAAAATTAAACAATTGTATTAAATAAATGATTTGTTGATATTTCATTTAAATAGATATATAACCTTTTGTGTCAATATCTACCTTTGCGAAAAAACAATCCAATCATTGCATTATGAGGCAAAGTTATACAATCTGGATGCAGATTTACTAATTAAAATTTAAATTTTTGGTAAAAACAAAAATAGTGCTTGATAGTAGTTTTTTGAAGTCATAAAATTCAATGGAAAGGAAAAATTGGGGTCTAAACCTTCGGGAACAGCTATAATTAAACTGTTACTTTTTTCAAATATTGAAAAGAGTTTGGCTATATAAAAATACAAAATGAAAAAAATAGAATATTTAAAATTAAAAAAATGAAAAAAATGAAAAAAAAATTATCACTAATGGGATTGCTCTCTTTTTGTTCGTTAGCTTTCTCACAGGTAGGCATTAATACCCAAAATCCACAGGGAATATTTAATGTAGATGGAGGAAAAAACAACGCAACAACTGGGGTGCCAACTGTTGCCCAGCAAACAGATGATTTTGCTGTAAGGGCCGACGGAAGTGTAGGGATTGGAACAACCCTTCCGGACCCTTCTGCAATGTTGGATATTACCTCGGCCAATAAAGGATTACTTGCCCCGAGAGTAGCACTCATATCTTATACGGATAACACTACAATTCCTTCACCGGCGACAGGCTTATTAGTCTTTAATACCGGTACTGCAGCACTTACTTATGTAGGATATGTTTTCTGGAACGGTACAGAATGGAAAACATTTAGTGGAGGTTCTCTTGCCCCGGGAACAATCGGAGCAATACTTTGTGATCAGGTAGCACTTACACCGGACAATTATGCTAATGGAACCCCTTATAACGGGACTATGACTGTTGCATATACCGGAGGTAATGGCGGAATTTATCCTGCGCAGACCATTACTTCAACGGGGGTTACTGGTCTTACCGCAACCTTATCTGCGGGAAGTTTTGCTATCGGTTCAGGAGCCTTAAACTACACCATATCAGGCACACCAAATGGAACAAGCCCTACACCAGCCACTTTCGCTTTAAATATTGGGGGACAAACCTGCAACGCACAAGTTGGTAGTGGTTTGTCACAAGGACAAGCAAAATACTGGTACGGACAAATGCCAGGTAATGTAGGTTCAGGTGGAACAAATGCCACAACTAGTGTGGCGGCTAATTATTTGAGTAATTATCAGACTCCAACCAATCAGGTTCCGGTTATTGATGGGATAAGGTTCGACTATTATGCTATTACATCTACAGGAACTTATGCTTCTATCTCGGGTATTCCTCGTCTGGTAAATGTATCTGGAAGCAATATGGTGGTAACTTGGTCTGCTTTTTCCTCTTTGCAGAACTATAATGAAGCGAATGTATATTTAGGGAACGGGCAGTTTATTAATTTAGATGATGGTATATATAATGGGGCTGGGCTAAATGCAACTACAAGCAGTACTCCATCAAGCCTTGCTACTACAAGGGGGGATGTGACAGAAATTGAAACGGTTGATGTATGGGTAAATAACCATTGGTACAGGGCAACCTATTTTCCTGTTGTAGATAATAATAATACAAATACCTTAACAGATGACATCAGAAAAGTAGCAATCTCTGTACAGAGATTAAAATAGGATTAAGCTAATAAACCGTTGTGCATTTTGAATTTAGTCTACTTTAAATTTGGTTTCTGCTTATATATGCGATACAATGCTTTATAGGTAAAACTATTCATCATATTCTCATTAAATTACAATTTTTTTAAATGCACAGCGAGTTTATTATTATGTTTATTAATTTCCGGAGGATAGGGTTCAAGTTTTTTCAGGACTTAAGAAAATCCTGTCTTTCACAATGAGCATCGAAGATGAACTTTAAGAATATTCATATTGGTAGTTTAATACACCAGAGGACACTTGAATGTGATATAAGCTGTGATCGGATTTCTAATTTTATGAATTGTACAGAAGAAGAGATCATAAAAATGTATAACGCTAAAAGTCTTGATGCTGAAACTTTACTGAAATGGAGTAAACTGCTGGAATACGATTTCTTTAGAGTATATTCCCAACATCTGATTTTGTATGCTCCTCCGGCAAACTTAGGTAATAATCCAAAAAAAGAAAAATCAGCATTACCTGTATTTAGAAAAAATATATACACCAAAGAAATAATAAATTTTATTCTGGTGCAGATTGATACGGGTAAAAAGACAAGACTACAGGTCATGGAGGACTATAAAATACCTAAGGCAACCTTATACAATTGGATAAACAAATACCACTCGAAAAATGAAAATAGTAATCAAAAATAAAATATACACCGTAATTTAAATTTATGAGTTGCAGTCCCAATTATAAAAGAATTTATGAAGACATTATCATGCAGAAATGTCCGGAAAGAATACAGCAATATAGATCAATACTTGAAAAAGAAAAACTGTCAGTATTAGATATTATAGAACTCGAAAAAAAAATTTTCGGAATATCTGATAGAAAGACTGATGTGTTCAACCAAAGCCATAGATCTTATAATACATCTACTATATTAAAAATTTTAGAGTATCAAAAGAAACACAAGTGTAATAATAGCCAATTGGCAATCCATTTTAAACTCAGCCGCAATACGGTTACAAAGTGGAAAAGACTTTTCTCTGTTTAATAATTTTAATAAGATTGAATTTTTTGTAGTTCGCTAATTGAAAATAAGAATTATTTAAAGTACAGATCTTAGTAGAGTTTAGAGAAATTTATTTCAAAGATTTTATCTACAGCGTGAAATAGCCTCTTGCTATATTGTAAAAATAATATGAGAATTTTGGAATGTTTTATATTAAATGTGTAAGGTATTTATACAAATACAAGAAACAAAACAATATATAAAGTAATATTCAATCTCATGATTTTCACCCCAACTAAAAATAAATATCCTCTAGAATTTGGTCGTCATTTTTTTTAAAAGTAATTTTGCACGAATCTAAAAACAAAAGTAAAATATGTCAACTTATGTAGTTGTAGGTCTTCAGTACGGAGATGAAGGCAAAGGAAAAATCACGGATGTTTTATCAGCAAAATCGGACTATGTAGTACGTTTCCAGGGTGGAGACAACGCTGGTCACACGGTTTATGTGGGTGAAGAGAAATTCGTTCTGCACCTTCTTCCTTCAGGAGTTCTTCAATGCAAAGGGAAATGTATCATTGCGAACGGAGTAGTGGTAAACCCTAAGTCTTTCATTAAAGAAGTTGGTCAGATTGAGAGCAAAGGCTTGAGAACAGATCATATCTTTATCAGCAGAAGAGCGCATGTCATCATGCCTTACCACATCCTTTTGGATACTTACCGTGAAGAGGAACACGGAGGAACTCAGATCGGAACTACCAAAAAAGGAATCGGACCTTGTTATGAAGATAAAATTGCAAGAGTCGGGATCAGAATGGTAGACCTTTTAAATCCTGAAATTTTAAGAGATAAAATCGAGAAAAACTTAAAAGTTAAAAATTCTCTTTTTGAAAAATATTACGGAAAGCCAACGTTAGACGTTGAAGAAATCTACAATGAATATTTAGCAATCGGAAAACAGCTTCAGGACAGAATCGTTGATACAGAATTAGAGCTGAACGAAGCGATCAGAGACGGTAAAAACGTTTTATTCGAAGGTGCACAGGCGTTAATGTTGGATATCGACTTCGGTACCTATCCATACGTAACTTCATCTTCTCCATCTACAGGAGGTGTTTGTTCAGGAGCAGGTGTGCCGCCAACTTCACTTCAGAACTTAATTGGTGTTGCAAAAGCTTACTGTACAAGAGTTGGAAACGGACCTTTCCCTTCTGAACTGGATAACGAACTGGGTGAAAAAATCAGACAGATCGGTGGTGAATTCGGAGCAACTACAGGTAGACCAAGAAGAACAGGTTGGTTAGACCTTGTTTCTTTAAAGCATGCTTGTATGATTAACGGTATCAATAACCTTGTCATCACTAAACTTGACGTTCTTACAGGAATTGAAAACCTGAAAGTTGTAACACACTACAAAACTGAAGACGGAAAAATTATCGATTATTTCACTTCTTCAACAGAAAAACTATACAATTACGAGCCAATCTACCAGGATTTACCAGGGTGGAGCGAAGATATTACGAAAGCAAGAAGCTATGATGAACTTCCTGACACTGCTCAGAAATATATCGAGTTTATTGAAAAATACTTAGGAATCAACGTATACTTGGTTTCTGTAGGTCCTGAAAGAAGTCAGAATATCATCAGAAAAGAATTATTCTAATATTCTTAGAGATTAAAATAATAGAGAGACTATCATTGGATAGTCTCTTTTTTTTTACCCTTGTCAAGGTTCAAAACCTTGACAGGGATAAGGTAATGAATTGCTATTTATTTACAGAAGAAATAACTCCTTCTTCTTCTGTAAGCTTTCTATTTGCAAATGTTAAAATTTAAACATTGTCATAAAATTTTCTAATATTATGTTGTTTTAGTGAAATTTTGGCAGATGTTTTGATATTATAATATTGCTTATCGATAAGAGCTAACAAAACTAATAATCACAATTTTTAACAGTTTAAATAGTAGTAGTGATGAAACAACATAACCAAAACCAGGAATTTCGGTTCAACGAAGTTCTGTTTGAGCACCGCAATAAAGAATATGGTGCCTATGTATTAAGAAACGAATCAGATAGAATATTAACCAAAGCGCTTTTTATCGGAGCAGGTTTAATGGCCGCAGTATCCATTACACCATTTGTGATCTCTGCAATGAAACCTGCTGATATACCCGCAGGACCGTTATATGAACTTCCAAGAGTTGTTGAGATTCAGGAGATAGATAAACCAAAAGATCCTCCTGCGCAGATTGTAAAACCAACGCCGCCAGCTCCCGCAGTAAAAACATATGATGAAAGAGTGCCAGAGCCTAAAGCAATTGTTACCAATGAAAAACAAGTGGAGGATAAAACAAATGCAGTGGCAAGTACACAAACATCGGAAGGTAAAGAAGTACCAAATACAACCTATATTCCGATTGTTCCGCGTGTTATTGGAGGTGATGGTCCACCTGCGGTAAAAGTTGATCCAGTAGTTGAAAAAGCAGATCCTAAAAAGATTGAAACGGAATTAAGTGTAGAAGCCAATTTTGCAGGAGGAATAGACTCCTTCAGAAATAAAGTGATGAACAGCTTCGACAGTTCAGGATTTGAATCCGAAGATGTCGTAAAAACGACAGTTACCTTTATTGTAGAAATGGACGGAACCATCTCAGGGGTAAAAGCTAACGGAACCAACGCCGATTTTAACAATGAGGCAATGAGAACAATTAAAATGATTTCCAACAAAGGAAAATGGATTCCCGCCAAAAACAAAAAAGGAGAATTCGTAAGAAGTTATTTCAAATTTCCCATCTCCATGAAATTTGAGAATTAATACGAAAAAGTAAATTTCAAATAGTTATCCACAAAGAATTTTTTTTGTGGATAATTTTTTTTATCGTTAAATTGCTTATTAACAATATTTTAACTCAATTTTGATTTTCCTCACTCACCGAGAGCAAAGAAAAAAGTGTATTTTTGAAACTTAAAGTTCTAATAATGGCAAAAATCATAGGTATTGCTAATCAAAAAGGAGGCGTTGGTAAAACTACCACCGCTGTAAACTTGGCGGCAGCATTAGGAGTATTGGAAAAAAGAATATTAATCATCGATGCTGATCCTCAGGCGAATGCTACATCCGGCCTGGGTGTTGAAGATGTTCAGTATTCAACATATAATCTGCTGGAGCACAGTGCGGATACGAGAGTCTGTATCAAAAGAACGGCAACTCCGAACCTGGATATTATTCCGTCACATATCGATCTGGTAGCTGCGGAAATTGAATTGGTAGACAAGGAAGACCGTGAGTATATGCTGAAAAAAGCATTGGCAAGCGTAAGAGATGATTATGATTATATTATCATCGACTGTGCACCGAGTTTAGGTCTTATTACCGTCAATGCTCTTACGGCAGCAGATTCTGTAATCATTCCGATCCAGTGTGAATATTTCGCATTAGAAGGGCTTGGGAAACTTTTGAATACCGTTAAAAATGTTCAGAAGATCCATAATAAAGATCTTGGAATTGAAGGTCTTCTTTTAACCATGTATGACAGCCGATTGAGATTATCCAATCAGGTAGTGGAAGAAGTAAATCTGCATTTCCCTGAGATGGTTTTTGAAACCATTATCAGCAGAAACGTAAGATTGAGTGAAGCACCAAGTTTCGGGGAAAGTATCCTGAATTATGATGCAGAAAGTAAAGGAGCTGTTCAGTATATTCAGTTAGCTGAAGAAGTTCTTTTGAAGAATGAAAACTTAATAAAGAATTAAATTAATAATAAATGGCAATAAGTGAATGCCAGGCATCACTTTTCAAACATCATTTATCAATTATATCTATGAAGGATAAAAAAAGAGCTATGGGACGCGGCTTGGGCGCCATTTTAAGTGCAGAATCCAAAGCAACTATCAATTCCGCTACTGATGAAGGAGCAGATAAGTTTGTGGGAAATATTGTGGAAGTTGCGCTTGAAGATATCTATCCGAACCCAACGCAGCCGAGAACTTATTTTGATGAAAAAGCATTAAATGAGCTAGCACAGTCAATCAAAAACTTGGGTGTAATCCAGCCGATTACCCTGAGAAAAGACGGTGAAAAGTTTGAAATCATTTCCGGGGAAAGACGTTACAGGGCAACTAAAATTGCAGGGTTAACGACTATTCCCGCCTATATTCGTTTAGTGAATGACCAGGAGCTTCTTGAGATGGCTCTTGTTGAAAATATTCAGAGAGAAGATCTTGATGCTATCGAAATAGCATTAACCTATCACAGGCTTTTAGAAGAAATAGGTCTTACTCAGGAAAACCTGAGCCAGAGAATAGGAAAGGACAGAAGTACCATTACCAATTCTATCAGACTGTTAAGATTAAATCCGGATATTCAGAATGCCATCAGAAGCGGTGAGATTTCTGCAGGACACGGAAGAGCCATTATCAGCCTTGAAAGTGAAGAGGATCAGCAGGTTTTGTTTGATCTTATTATCAAAGAAAAATTAAACGTTCGTCAGGCTGAGCAGGCTGCCGCTGCATTAAAGAACCCAAAATCTGCTGCCGCTAAAAAAGCAAAAGTAGAGCTTTCCAACAACTATAAAAAAGCCCAGAAGACCATTGCAGATATCTTGGACGTAAAAGTAGAGATCAAAGCTTCTGGAAATGGTAAAAAAGGTAAGATTGTTCTGGACTTCAAAAATGAAGAAGAGCTGGAATATATTTTATCCCATATTAAATAAATGAAGAAAATATTTTTCACATTTTTCTTGTGTATCGCTGCACTGGCTTACTCACAAGTAAAACCTATCGATACCGTTCGGATGCAGACTCTTCCGAAAGAAGAACCTCGTGTGGTGAAACCAGGCAAAACAGAAGCAAAGATTATTGAAGATCTTGAAAAAGCCAATGGTCCCACAGTAAAAACTATAAAGCTGAATCCTACCAGAGCGGGATTGTATTCCGCAGTTTTACCTGGATTAGGACAGTTTTATAATAAAAAATACTGGAAGATTCCCATTGTTTGGGGAGCGGTAGGAGCGGGAGTTGGTATTGCTGTATGGAATGATAACCAATACAAAAAATATCGGGAATATTACGTAGCAAAACTGAACGGTACACCAAATGAATTTGTAGACACCCACCCTTGGCTGGACAAAAGAGCTTTGGGTAATGCACAGGACAGAGCCAAAAGGCAAAGGGATTATGCCATTGCTATTACAGGTCTGATCTATATTCTGAATATTGTAGATGCTGTAGTAGATGCCCATCTTTACGAAAGCCGTCATGACCCGGATCTGGTTTTTAAGCCATCGGTTATTCAGGATCAGTATGGGTACAGTGCACCGAAAACAGGATTCAGTTTAAGTTACAGATTTTAAAAGACAATAGACCTGCAGAAAGTTCTTAGGATTGAATGCAGTTTAAAAAAATAAAAAGATTATATGAAAATAGCATTAGTCGGTTACGGTAAAATGGGTAAGATCATTGATGAGATCGCACAGAAGAGAGGTCATGAAGTAGTTGCCCGTCTGAAGGAAACCCCAACTGCTGAGAATCTTAATAATCCGGATGTTGTGATTGAATTTTCACTGCCGGAAGTTGCATTTGAAAACATCAAAGCTTGTCTTGAAAATAAAATTCCGGTGATCTGCGGAACAACAGGATGGCTTGATCAAAAAGCTGAAATTGAAAAACTGGCTGTAGATAATGAAACAGCTTTCCTATATGGCTCTAATTTTAGTTTAGGAGTAAATTTATTCTTTGCTTTAAATGAAAAATTGGCAGCTCTTATGAAAAACGTAGATGAATACTCTTGCCAGCTGGAAGAGATTCACCACATTCATAAGAAAGATGCTCCAAGTGGAACCGCCATTTCCATTGCAGAAGGAATCATTCAAAACAATCCGAAATTTGATGCCTGGAAGCTGGAAGAAACAGAAGGGAAGCAGCTTGGAATTTTTGCAGTACGTGAAGATGAAGTTCCCGGAACGCACAGCGTGTACTACAGAAGTGAGGTAGACGAAATCGAGATCAAACATACCGCATTCAACAGAAATGGTTTTGCACTGGGAGCTGTAGTAGCTGCAGAGTGGATTAAAGATAAAAAAGGAAACTTCGCAATGAAAGACGTTTTGGGGCTTTAATTTGTAACAAATTCTGTAAATTGCGACAAATAAAGAAGATGATGAATAGTGAATTGTAAACAGCGGACTGCTTTTATCATTTATTACTCATCATTTTATCATTGATATCATAAGAATAGGCACAAAAATTTATGAATTATTTTTTAACTTATACAGTATATGTCCTCATACTATCCGTATTGATGGGCATTTCATCTTGGAAACTGTTCAAGAAAATGGGTTATAGCCCTTTATTTGCTTTTATCCCTTTCTACAACTATTTCATTATTCTGAAAGAAACAAAACACCCGAAATGGTGGGCAATCCTGTCTTATCTTCCGATAGTAGGGCCAATCATGATGTCTGTTTTCCACCTTTACCTGGTGAAAAAGTTTGGAAAAACACTTTTCAAAGATCAGATTCTTACCGTGATCCTGCCATTTATTTATATGGCGGTCATCAACTATTCTAAAGACGTAGAGTTAGAAGATGAAAATGCAAACGATCTGTTTCTTACAGACGAAGAAAAAAATGATAAGAAGAATGATACATTCATCGGTTCCATTACCTTTGCGGTAGTTTTCGCAACCATTATCCACGTTTTTGTAACACAACCTTTCGGGATTCCTACAGGATCCATGGAAAGAACATTATTGGTAGGTGACTTCCTTTTCGTAAACAAATGGAGCTACGGTTACAGACTTCCAATGCGTCCGGTAGCCATACCTTTCCTTCAGGGAACCATTATGGATACAGGACAGAAAGGGAATCCGAAAGATGATCCGAAGTCTTATTTAGACGCAGTAAAGCTTCCTTATACAAGAATATTACAATTCAATAAGCCGCAGAGAAATGATGTGGTGGTTTTCAACTATCCTCAGGATTCAGTACATACAGCAATTGACAGAAAAGATCCTTACGTAAAAAGATGTGTGGCTACAGCAGGAGATACTTTTGAAATGAGAGCCGGAAGACTTTTCGTCAACGGAAAGCCGGAGACTGTTTTAGGAGATCAGGAAGTACAGCACAGATACCTTGTAACGACGGATGCTCAATTGGATATCCCTACTTTATATAAAGCTTATGGATTCTTACCGGTTCAGGAAGTACAGCAGAATAACGGAGGTTTCCTTTATGGATTCCAGGGCTTAACGGATAAAACGGCTAAAGAAATTAAAGAACTTCCTCACGTTATTGATATGAAGGAAGAGGTTTCACCAAAAGGAGAAGCTGCAGTATATTACAGAGACGAAGCTAAAACTAAAATCGATACTACTCAATCTATTTTCCCAATCAACAAACCATGGAATCAGGATTGGTACGGACCGGTTAGAATTCCTAAAAAAGGAGATGTAGTAGCGATCAATCAGGAAACACTGCCAATGTACCAGTGGATCATTTCTGAATATGAACACAACAGCTTAGAGAAAAAGAACGGAAAGATCTTCATTAATGGTAAAGAAGCGAATCAGTATACCATTCAGCAGGATTATTATATGATGATAGGGGACAACAGAGATGCTTCATTGGATGCAAGATTCTTTGGCTTCGTTCCGGAAGAAAATATTGTTGGAAAACCAATGTTTACATGGATGAGTCTTCAGGGTGCATTCTCTGACAGCAGTTCCACTTACCAGGCTCCATTCAAAATCCGTTGGGAAAGAATGTTCAAAGCCACCAACACAGGTGAAGCCAATAAAACTTCTTACTGGTGGGTTGCAGCGATGATTCTGATCTTATTCTTCGGATGGGATTATTTCATGAAATTATTCAGAAAGAAAAAAACTGAAGACGACTAATAGAAAAATTAAACTTAAAATAGAATGAAGTATTTGAAAAAATACTTCATTTTTGCATTATGAATATGACGAATGTATTATTGCCGGCATTTTATATGCCCCCAATCTCATGGTTCTCAGTGTTTTTGAATCCTGATAATAAAATTGTATTTGAACAGTTTGAAAACTTCCCGAAGCAAACCTATAGAAACAGAGCCAATATTTATGGTGCCAACGGAAAATTGTCATTAATAATTCCTATCAACCATAACGGGAAAAGAGAATTTAAAGATATTGAAATTTCTTACCGTGAAGACTGGAGAACGCTTCATTGGAAATCCATTAAGACCGCATATCAAAGCTCTCCTTATTTTGAGTATTACGAAGATAAGTTTAGAAAAATATTTGACCTTAAAGAAAAGTTTCTTCTTGATTTTAACCTTAAAGGAATAGAAGTAATCCAACAGATACTGAAAACAGAAAAGGCACACTCTTTGAATGAAGAATATATCAAAAATCCTGACAGTATCAATTTCAGAGAAAAGTTTTCAGCAAAACTTCCTTCAGAATTTCAGATGGAAGAATATTACCAGACATTTTCTGATAAATTAGGATTTTTGGAAGATCTTTCGGTTCTTGACCTTATCTGTAATAAAGGGCCGGAATCGTTAGTGTATATAAAAAATATAAAACAATTAGATTAGCATACCATCGCCTTTGATGGCATTTTCACTATAAAACAGATGCAGGTGGCGATGGGAATATGCATAAGTCTTTAAAAAATTAAATATCAACATATGAAAAAGGTATTATTAGCTGCCGTTTTTTTGGCAGGTTTTAGCTTCTCTTTTGCACAGGAATCTAAAGCTAAAAGTATTGATCCCAAAGAAGATAAAGATCTTATGACATGGTATCATAAAGATTTTGCAACTTCAAAAGTATATGGGGTAAATACTGCAAATGCTTATAAATACCTGGAATCTAAAGGGCTGAAGCCTAAAACCGTAGTGGTGGGTGTGTTAGACAGCGGAGTACAGGTAGATCATCCGGGATTGGTAAAGAATCTATGGTCAAATCCGAACGAAGTTCCCGGAAACGGAAAAGATGACGATGGAAACGGATATATTGATGATGTACACGGATGGAACTTTATAGGAGGAAAAAACGGTGATATTGATATCGATAACATGGAGGTGACAAGAGTAGTTGCCAAATATAAACCTGTTTTCGAAGGAGATGATTCCACAAAAAATAAAGCCAATCAGGCTAAGATGAAGGATGAGTTTGAGATGTACATGAAAGCCAAAGATATGTTCAATAAAAAGAGTATCGAGGCTCAGCAGAACTTCAGAACCTATTCTATGCTTAACGAATTGATTCCTAATATGGTAAAACTGCTGGGAGGTAAGCCTGTAACTGCAGAAACGATTGCTGGGATCAAAGCTCCTACAGATCAGAGAGATGCCATTGCGATGGAATTTTTAGGCCAGATTTCACAAAGTCCAGAATTCAAAGGAAAATCAGCAGCAGAGTTTGAAAAGAAGATGAAGGAGGAAATGAAAGAAGCAATCGATCACTTTGCTCCTGCAGCAAAACAATATGACCTTTCATATGATCCAAGAAAAGAGATTGTAGGGGATAACTATGATGACTATTCTGAAAAAATCTATGGAAATAATCATTATGAAGGACCGGACGCAGAACATGGAACTCACGTGGCAGGTATTATTGCCGGACTTCCGCAAGGAAAAGAAGTTCAGTACGGAGTCGCTTCCAAAGTGGCTAAAATCATGTCTGTAAGAACAGTCCCGAATGGAGATGAAAGAGATAAAGATGTTGCCAATGCCATCAGATATGCAGTAGATAACGGAGCCAAAGTATTAAACATGAGCTTTGGAAAACCGGTTTCTCCCGGTAAAAATGTGGTTTGGGATGCTTTCAAATATGCTGAAGATAAAGGTGTTCTTTTGGTAAAAGCTGCTGGTAACGAAAATGAAGATGTAGCAGAACATCTTGCATATCCTACCAACTTTAAAAATGTTACAGATGAAAAGCCATTTGTAAGTAACGTTCTTGTAGTAGGGGCAAGTACCAATAAAAATAATGCCTTGAGAGCAGATTTTTCTAATTACAATAAAAAAATGGTCAACGTTTTTGCTCCGGGAGAGGAAATTTATTCTACCGTTCCTAAAAACGAATATAAATACCTTCAGGGTACTTCTATGGCATCGCCTGTTGTAGCCGGAGGAGCAGCTGTTTTACTGGCCTATATGCCGGATCTGAAGCCTTATCAGATCATTGAAGCTCTTGTGAAAAGCAGCAATCCAAGTACAGCAAATGGATTTGGAGACCAATCTCAGGCTGGTGGAGTTATTGACCTGAAAAAGGCCGCAGAATATGCCTATACCAATTTCTATAAAGGTAAACCTTCAGGCACGGCCAAGCCTTCGAAATCCGTAAAAAAGGCTGTTAAAAAATAATTTATCTCTCTGTATTTAAGGAGAAACCATAAAGAGTCCGGATTTTTTCGGACTTTTTATTTTTTATTTTAAATTTTGGCACGGTTTTTTGTAACTTTATAGTAACAAAATAATAAACAACAAAATGAAAAAGTTACTACTTGCAGGGATGTTGGGAACATCACTTTTTGCAGTTTCGTGTTCCTCTGTTAACAAAGCAGCTACATCTCAAAATCAAAGAGCCGACTTCCTGAAAATGAAAGGAGACTGGCAGATTGTAAGCATAGATTATGATAAAGGTTATAAAATTAAGCCTTTTGACGAAGGTGCAGATGCACAGTGTTTCGTAGGAAGCCACTGGAGATTGATTCCCAATAACTGGACAGGAGCATATACTTTAAACGGGGGTGGAGATTGCCCGGCAATTACACAGCCCATCAAATTTGAAGTAAAAGGCGGTAATACATTTATGTTTAAAAAAATTGCTTCAGGTACAAAAGCTAAACAAAATACAGCAGGTTACAGCCTTACAATGATCAATCAGACTACAGATCAGTTTTCACTTGAGCAAGATGTTCCTTTTGAAGGAGGTAATGTAAAAGTAGTTTACAACTTCCAGAGAACAGGAATGAAATAATTTATCAACATAAAAGATCAAAAAAAATGAAATTTACAAAAACATACGTAGGAGCCCTTTTCTTATCATCAGCATTATTATTGACAAGCTGTGAAGCGGTTCAGAATTCAAATCACCAACAAAAAGGTACAGCAGTAGGGGTTGCTTCGGGAGCCGTAATTGGGGGTATCCTTGGTAACAATGTAGGAAAAGGAGGAAACGGAGCTATCGGAGCTATATTGGGAGGTATTATAGGTGGTGTTGCAGGTAACGTTATTGGTAACAAAATGGATAAGCAGGCAAAAGATATTAAAGAAACTTTGCCGGGAGCTCAGGTAGAAAGAGTAGGAGACGGTATTAAGGTAACCATGAATGAAAGTATTGTAAACTTTGCTTTCGACTCTTCAAACCTTACTTCTGTTGCACAAACAAACCTTGATAAATTAGCTGAAGTACTGGTTAATAATCCAGATACGAATATTAATATCTATGGTTACACAGACAGCAAGGGTGCAGATGCTTACAACCTTAAGCTTTCTCAAAGAAGAGCAGACGCTGTGAAGTCATACCTGGTAGGAAAAGGAATTGCATCAGCCAGAATGTTTACAAAAGGTGAAGGTGAAGCTATGCCTGTAGCTAGCAACGATACAGATGAAGGAAGAGCTAAAAACAGAAGAGTAGAGTTTGCTATTACTGCCAATGAAAAGATGATTAACGATGCCAAACAAGGCCAATAGTTAATTTAATATATAAATATTTTCGTAAAAGACCGCCCCGGCGGTTTTTTTTGTATTTTTATGCTAGAAATTTTGAATTTATTATTTTTGTATTTGGAATAACATAAATGAAGAAATATTTAAAGCTGCTCCGTGTGGAGCAATGGGTGAAAAACCTTTTTGTATTTGTCCCTCTTTTCTTTTCAGGTAATATTACCAATATAGATCTGCTTCTCAAGAGCATTTTTGCATTCGTTATATTTTCACTTGCAGCAAGTGTGGTCTATATACTGAATGATTATAACGATATTGAAGCAGACCGAAAACACCCAGAGAAAAGGAGAAGACCTTTGGCCAGTGGTGCTATTTCAAAATCAAAAGCCGTAGGAATTCTTATCGGTCTTATTGTGGTAGATATTGCTCTTGTATTCTTTACAAAAATTTATTTCCATGAATTACTTTGGAAATTTGCCATCATCATAGTTTTTTATGTGGTGATGAATCTTGCCTATACTTTCAGGCTGAAGCATGTTCCTATCATTGATATCTTTATTATTGCCATAGGATTTGTTCTGCGTGTATTGGCCGGAGGTTACATTACAGGAATAAGTATCTCACAGTGGGCGATCCTGCTTACATTTGTATTGGCTTTGGTACTGGCTATAGGAAAAAGAAGAGGCGAGCTTATCAATGCACAGGTTTCAGGAAAAACAAGAAAAGCGCTGGATGGATATAACGTTCAGTTTGCTGATATTGCTTTGTCCATTTCTATTACACTGGCTATTGTCTGCTATCTGATGTTTACCCTTTCTCCGGAAGTTCAGGAAAGATTTCACGAAAGAGTTTTTTATACCGTAATTTTTGTTGTATTTGCGTTGTTAAGATATCTTCAGCAGACCCTTGTTTACAACAGAACGGAATCTCCAACAAAAATTGTTTACAGAGACCGTTATATACAGGTTACCTTATTGCTTTGGGTAGTTGCATTTTTAATTCAAATTTATTTTAAGAAATGAAACCGAATTTCACACAGAAAGTTACAAACTGGGGGAATTTCCCAATAGTAGAGAAGGAAATGAGATCTGAGGACAGTTTCAGAAAAATAAAAGAATTTGTACTCAATCACAACGAAGTTATTGCAAGGGGAAATGGAAGATGCTACGGAGATGCTTCGTTGGGAGAATCTATATTTTCAACTAAAAAATTAAATAAATTTATCAATTTTGACCGTTTGAACGGCATCATAGAATGTGAATCCGGAGTGCTGCTTTCAGATGTACTGGAAATAGCAGTTCCACAGGGATACTTTCTATACGTTACTCCCGGGACAAAATTTGTATCAGTAGGAGGTGCTATCGCTTCTGATGTTCATGGAAAAAACCATCATGCAGAAGGATGTTTTTCAGAATATGTGATTGAGTTTAAGCTAATGACAGAGAAAGGTGAAATTATTACCTGTTCCAGAGAAGAGAATGTGGAAAAGTTCTGGGCTACCATTGGAGGAATGGGACTTACAGGAATTATTCTTACCGCAAAATTTAAACTTAAAAATATAGAATCTGCATACATTCGCCAGGAAAGCATCAAAGCGGATAATCTGGATGAGATCTTTAAACTGTTTGATGAAAGCGAAAGCTGGACCTACACGGTTGCCTGGATTGATTGTCTTCAGAAAGGAAAAAATATCGGAAGAAGTATTCTGATGAGAGGAGAACATGCTTTCCAGCATGAACTTCCCCAGAGTTTTTCCAAAACACCTTTGAGATTGAAGAAGAAATTTTCTCCTACAGTTCCGTTTTATTTTCCGGGATTTGTACTGAATGCCCTTACCGTAAAAATATTTAATTGGTTATACTATAAGAAACAGTCTAAGAAGGAAGTTAAGAATTTTATCGATTATGAGACGTTTTTCTATCCTTTGGATGCTGTTAATGACTGGAATAAAATCTATGGCAAATCAGGATTTATACAGTACCAAATGGTGATTCCTAAAGAAACAGGAAAAGAAGGAATGAGAAAAATCCTTGAAACGATAGCGAATAGCGGAAACGGATCATTCCTGGCTGTTTTAAAACTTTTTGGAAAAAACAATCCTCAGGCTTACAATTCATTCCCTGTTGAAGGGTATACATTGGCTCTGGATTTTAAAGTTAATTCAAAACTGAAAAAACTGGTAGATCAGCTTGATGCTATTGTTCAGGAGTTTGGAGGGAGAATTTATCTTACCAAAGACAGTATGAGCAGATCATCATTGACCAGTTACCTGAAAAATATTCAAAATCCTAAATTTGTGTCTTTACAGCACAAAAGAATCATAAATAACAATTCATAATGATAGTTCTGGGAAGTACATCTGAAGTGGCACAGGCTTTTGTGGAAAAAGCACTTCAGGAAGGAGAAAAGTTTGAAAAAATCTATCTTTTTACCTCAAATAAAGAAACTACAGAGCGTTTTGCAAGGCATATTGATGTTAAGTTTCTGCAGCAGGCGGAAGTTGTAGAACTGGATCTGACAAAAGAAATTGATTATAATAGATTTGATAATATCAATTCAAATGTATTATTTTGTGCCGTAGGATATTTGGGAGAAGGAACCGAAGAAGGATTATATGATAACAAAAATACAGAACGTATCATTGAGATTAATTATTCAAAACTGGTTCCTGTGATGAATTATTTTGCCCATAAGTTTGAAAGCAGAAGATCCGGAACGATTATCGGGCTTTCATCAGTGGCAGGAGACAGAGGAAGACAGAGTAATTTTATCTATGGAAGTGCAAAAGCTGCTTTTACGGCTTACCTGAGCGGTTTGAGGAACTACCTTTTTGATAAGAAAGTACATGTTCTTACAATAAAGCCTGGGTTTATGGCAACCAAGATGACAGAAGGCCTGCCTTTAAATCCGAAACTGACAGCAACTCCAAAACAGGCAGCTTCCTGTATTTATAAAGCCTTTAAAAAGCAGAAGGATGTGGCATATGTTTTGCCGGTTTGGAGTATTATCATGATGATTATCAGGAATATCCCTGAATTTATATTTAAAAAATTAAAGCTTTAAAAAAAATGAAAAAATTGTATTGTTTTGATTTTGACGGAACCCTGACATATAAGGATACCATGTTTATGTATCTTAAATTTTACGATTCTACAAAATACCGTATACAATTTTTAAGACATGTGCCTCTTTTTATCCTGCTGAAGCTGAAACTGGCCGAAACGGAAAAAGTGAAAAAAAGCTTTATCGGTTCTATTTTAAGGGGACAGACCCAGGAGAAAATAGAACAGAAGTCTAAACAGTTTTTTGAGATGCATTATCCTAAGATAGTGAGGGAAAATGCGTTAGACTTTATAAAAAATATCGATAGGAATAATACACAGAGTTTATTGGTAACCGCTTCACTAGATATCTGGGTGAAACCTTTCGCGGAAGAACTTAAAATGGAGCTTGTGTCTACGCGGGCAGAGTTCAAGAACGGGGTTTTCACCGGAAATTTTGTAGGAAAAAACTGCAATGGAAATGAAAAGCTCGTAAGAATCAAAGAAGAAATTAATGATTCCAGATATGATAAAATTATTGCATTTGGTGATACTTCCGGAGATCGTCCAATGTTGAAATGGGCAAATGAGGGACATTACCAATTTTTTCACTAATTTTGGGAGATAAAATTGTAAAAAATGAAAAGCCTTATCATTGCATGTGCAGTACTCTTCATGGGTTGTGCCGGTACTTCATCTCAGAAGTTTTCTGCTATGCAGGAAAACACGGATCTCCTGGTTTCTGAAAATCAGGGAGGAGCCGATGCTCCCGGCTTTAAGATCATTAAAGACGAAAAGGATTTTCGGAACATTATCAGCGGAAGTTTTGGCATTTCAGAACCGGGAAAGGAATCTTATATAAAATATCCACAATTTCCGAAAAATAAAAAAGTTGTTTTATATAATTTGGGAAGCTTCAGATCAGGCAGTCACAAAATTGAAGAGATTAAAAATATATCTGTTAAAAATCAGATTTTATATGTGGAAGTTCCGGCTGGAGAACCCTCAGGTGGAATGGAAATTCAGATGATCTCAAGCCCCTGGATTATATTTACTGTTCCCGCAGATTACAAATTTACCTCTGTAGAATTAAAATATTCAAAATAATAATGAATAAAGTATATTTAGATAATGCCGCAACCACTCCGCTTGCAGAAGAAGTCATAGATGCAATGGTTGGCACTATGAAAATGAATTTCGGAAACCCGTCTTCAACACACAGTTTTGGGCAGGAAGCAAAAATCCTTATTGAAAATGTAAGAAGACAGGTTGCAGACTATCTTCATGTAACTCCTGCTGAAATCATTTTCACTTCCTGTGGTACCGAATCAAACAATATGATCATCAAATCCTCGGTAGAACACCTTGGAGTAGAAAGAATCATCAGCTCTCCTCTGGAACATAAATGTGTTTCTGAAAGTATTCTGGATATGAAAAGCAGAAAAGGAGTAGAAGTAAACTACATCCGTCCAAATGAAAAAGGAGACATTGACCTTGTTAAATTAGAAGAGCTTTTAAAAGCTTCAGATAAAAAAACATTGGTTAGCTTAATGCATGCCAATAACGAAATCGGAAATATCATTAACCTTAAACAAGTTGCCCAGCTGTGCAAAGAGCATCATGCGCTTTTCCACTCAGATACTGTACAGACAATGGCCCATATGAACCTTGATTTCTCTGATATCCCTGTGGATTTTGCATCTTGTAGCGCCCATAAATTTCATGGACCCAAAGGTGCTGGATTTGCATTTATCAGAAAATCAACAGGCTTAAAAGGAATTATTACCGGAGGGCCTCAGGAAAGAAGTCTTAGAGCAGGAACAGAAAATGTTTGCGGTATCGTAGGGTTGGGTAAAGCATTAGAGCTTTCTCTGAATCATATGGAGGAATATACCAACCATATGCAGAATATCAAAGAGTATGCAATTGAAAGGCTTTCTGCCGAAGTTGAAGGAATTAAATTCAACGGAAGAAGTGCTGAGAAAGAAAACAGTCTTTATACGGTTTTAAGTGCTTTATTGCCTTATAAAAACCCATTGATAGGACTTCAATTGGATATGAAAGGCATTGCAATTTCTCAGGGAAGTGCATGCTCATCAGGTGCGTCAAAGCCTTCAATGGTTATGATGATGGTGCTTTCTGAGGATGAAATGGATCACTGCACTCCATTACGTATATCGTTCAGCCATATGACTACAAAAGCAGAGATCGATATATTGGTCAATGCATTAAAGGAAATTTCAAGCGATTACACTATAGAAAAAACTAATGTTGAGCATAGATAGTCTTGTGCTCTAAAAAGCGTAATTTTGAACATCCAATAAAGGAAAAGAAAATAATATTAATTAAAATAAAAGAAACAAAAATGGCTTTAGAAATTACAGACAGCTCATTTCAGGATACGGTTTTAAAATCAGACAAACCGGTATTAGTAGACTTCTGGGCAGTATGGTGCGGACCTTGCAGAACTTTAGGACCAATCATCGAAGAAGTAGCATCAGATTTTGAAGGTAAAGCAATAGTTGGGAAAGTAGATGTAGACAACAACCAAGAAATTTCTATGCAGTATGGTATTAGAAATATTCCTACAGTTCTTATTTTTAAGAATGGAGAAGTAGTAGACAAATTAGTAGGTGTAGCTCCAAAAGAGGTAATTGCTGAAAAATTAAGCGCTCACTTATAAAAAAAATAAGTTTGATAATGAACGCCTTCCAGTATTGGAAGGCATTTTTTTTTAAATAATTTGCAGATAACAAAAAAAGTTGTAATTTTGCAACCACGAAAAAGAAACGACGTTCTTTAAAATAATGATCCGGTAGTTCAGCTGGTTAGAATGCCGCCCTGTCACGGCGGAGGTCGCGGGTTCGAGTCCCGTCCGGATCGCAGAAGTTTTCTCAATTTACTTTAAAAAAATTGATCCGGTAGTTCAGCTGGTTAGAATGCCGCCCTGTCACGGCGGAGGTCGCGGGTTCGAGTCCCGTCCGGATCGCGGAAGTTTTCTCAATTTCTTTTAAAAAAATTGATCCGGTAGTTCAGCTGGTTAGAATGCCGCCCTGTCACGGCGGAGGTCGCGGGTTCGAGTCCCGTCCGGATCGCAGAAGTTTTCTCAATTTACTTTAAAAAAATTGATCCGGTAGTTCAGCTGGTTAGAATGCCGCCCTGTCACGGCGGAGGTCGCGGGTTCGAGTCCCGTCCGGATCGCCACTGCGATATCAAAGTAGTCAAAATACTGTAAAATACATATTTTACAGTATTTTTTTTTGTGTATGCATGTGAATTAAATATAAGAATATCTCAAAACAGAAGATTTATATTTTGAATAAAAATTAACATATGCTATTAAAAATATTAATAATAATTATTATCTTCGCTCGATAATAAAACCACCAAATGTTGAATTAATGAAAAAGATACTTTAGGTTTATTTGTGTATGGGGAATGTTTTTAAAATCAGGGAAGTAAGATATATACCCAGGTGGTCGGTTTTTCTTATTGATATTTCAGTCATTTTTTTTTCAGTTTTAGTTTCATATTTTCTTTTGAATAGTCTAGGAGTAAAACTTAACTTCATTAAGTATCAAAAGGAAAAAATATTTTCAGTGATTATCATTAATATTTTGTGTATAGTTCTTTTCAAGACGTATGCAGGAATTATCAGACACTCTACTTTTTTTGATTTCTTTAGAATTGTATGGTCTTCAGGCAGTGCTCTTATTGTCTTGCTGGGGCTGAATTTTATATCGGAACTGATATTGGGTAAACCAGTATTTTTATACCCTGTTCTTTTTTTATTTTTCTTTATCTCTATTTTTCTGATGTTCTTTTTCAGAATGATAACAAAAGAACTTTTTGGTGTGTTAGAAAGTAAGGGTACTCTATCTAAAGACAGAATTGCTATTGTAGGGGTAGAGGATACTTCTGTGTCATTAGCAAAGGCTATTATTCATAATCCCGATCATCCATATCAGCTGGCAGGGTTTCTTAGTGCAAGATCGGATTCTAAAAAAGCAATGTTGCTTGGTCATAAAATTTATAATAAAAAGCAATTTCTTAAAAGCGGTAATCTTAAAGAACAGTTTGATGCGGTGTTAATCAAAGATGTGATGACTAAGCAAGAGATAGAAGAATGGACTAGCTTTGCATTGGATAAAGGATTGAAAGTATTAAAAGCACCGGTAACCAATATAATAAAAGAAAATCATAAAGTGGAAGACATTCGTCCTCTTCAGATTGAGGATTTACTGAACCGTCCGGCAATTAAAATAGAGAATGATGAGGTAAAATCTTATCATGTTAATAAAAATATTCTGGTAACCGGAGGAGCAGGATCTATAGGAAGCGAAATTGTAAGACAGGTTGCTCAGCTAAATTCGTCACTTATTGTAGTTGTAGATCAGGCTGAATCTCCTTTATATGAATTGCAGCTTGATTTATTAGAAAAATTTCCCAATCAAAGGTTTAAATTTATACTGGCGGATATTTCAAATTATTCCAGAATGGAAAAATTGTTTGATGATTATCAGTTTTCAATAGTGTATCATGCAGCAGCATACAAACACGTACCTTTGATAGAAGATAATCCGCATGAAGCTATTTTTGTAAATATCGGAGGAACTAAGAATGTTGCGCTCTTATCAAAAAAATATGATGTCAATCGTTTCGTGATGGTATCTACGGATAAAGCTGTAAATCCTACTAACGTAATGGGGGCTTCCAAAAGAGCTGCTGAACTTTTTGTGCAGTCTTTACAAAATTCTTCAGATAATACAACAAAATTTATAACAACACGTTTTGGAAATGTATTAGGTTCCAATGGCTCAGTAATACCACATTTCAAAAAACAAATTGAAAAAGGAGGTCCGGTAACGATTACCCATCCCGATATTATTCGTTATTTTATGACGATTCCGGAGGCCTGCGAATTGGTACTTCAGGCCGGAACGATGGGGCAGGGAGGTGAAATTTATGTTTTTGATATGGGGAAACCGGTTAAAATTCTGGATTTGGCGGAAAGAATGATAAAATTATCAGGATATACTCCGGGTATTGATATTAAAATTGATTTTATTGGGTTAAGACCTGGTGAAAAGCTGTATGAAGAACTTTTAACAGATAATGCTACAACAATTCCAACGCACCATGAGAAAATTATGATATCAAGAGATCCATTAATGAAGTTTGAAGATATAGAAAATTTGAGTACACAAATTATTCTGTCAGCAATGAATAAAGATAGTTTACAGATTGTGAGAATATTAAAAATTATTGTTCCTGAATTTATAAGCAATAATTCGGAGTTTGAAATTCTTGACTGCGTATCCGGGTAAAAGTGTATGACGGAAATTAAAGCATAAAAGCCACAAAAAAAGTATAAAATAATAATTTAGCAATTTTAATTCCAAACGGAATGAAAATTGCTAGAGAATGAATTAATTTAAATATACAGATTAAAATACGCTTCGCATAAGTGAATATCCTGATTAATATAATAAATTATGTGTGGTTAGCTTTCTTACAATAAGTATCTTAAATTTAACCCAGATAAATTATTAAATAATAACACAAGTAGACTTAGAATAAATAGCATATGAATAAAAAGATTATTACATATATAACACTTTTGTCGGTTATTTTATTATCATGCCGGCCAAAGCAGAATATGGTATATATGTCAAAACATAATATGGAAGAGGAAGTTGCTAAAGCAAAATTTCAAGGCTTGCATATTCAGGAAGGAGATGTACTTTTAATTCTTGTTTCTGCACTTGATGAAATTGCTGTAAAACCTTTTAATCTTAATACCGTAAATAAAGTCGGAAGTGTATCAAACACCGGTACAAATCAGTATTCGCAACCAAGTGAATATCTTGTGAATGAAGAAGGATATATATCTTTCCCGGTTTTAGGGAGTGTGTATACTAAAGGAATGACACAGGTACAATTGAAACAGGATTTGGAATCCCGGTTGAAAAGATATCTTACAGATCCACTGGTAACCATTACTCTGAAAAATTTCAATGTAAGCATTTTAGGTGAAGTAAAGATGCCGGGGCAAAAAGAAAGTGTTTCGCAAAAAATTAATATTTTTCAGGCTCTGGGTCTTGCAGGTGACATGACAGATTTCGGAGACCGTACAAACGTGAAGCTTATCCGTACAGGAGACGACGGTACAGACCAAATTGTTCACATTGACCTTACCAGATCTGATATTGTGAGTTCGCCATACTATTATATGAAGCAGAATGATATATTATATGTACAGCCGGACAAAAATAAACAGGTTCAAGCCAACTCTAACCCAAACAGAGCCCTTACATTCCAGATTATTGGTGCATTATTAACAGCGGGTACACTTATTATTGCTTTAACACGACGATAAAATATGCAGCAGATAGAACTTCAACCAAAGGAGGAAAAATTAAACTTAAAAAAAGTCATTGCCAAATATCTTTATAAATGGCCATGGTTTATAGCCTCCATTATAATCTGCTTAGCAGTAGCTTTTATTTATCTAAGGTATAGCATTCCTCAATATCAGTCAAAAACTACTCTTAAATTTGATAAAAAGCAAAATGACCTTACTTCAGCTCTTTCTGATCTTGATAATCTTGGAATAGGACTGGGGAACTCTGATGAACTGAAAGGGGAAGCGGCCATTGTTAATTCGCGACCGTTATTGATGCAGGTGGTACAGAATCTTAACCTTAATGTAGAATATTTCAGTGCAGGAGACATTAAAGATTCCCAGCTATTTGGTAAAACTCCTATTACCGCTAAAGTACTGAGTTATACTAAAGAAAAATTTGTCAAATTTGAATATACACTAACAGATTTAAAGGGAGATCAGTTTATTCTTCACAATGCAAATAAAAAAGAAATTGCAGGGAGATTTAATACTCCTATAAAACTGGATTTCGGAACAATATTATTACAAAGTAATTCTGATCTAGCTTTAGGATCAAAGTATAAAATTATTTTTTGGAGTCCAATAGAGAGAGTAAAAAAACTTGAGAAAACAATTCAGATCAATATTCCGGATGAGAAAGCAATGCTGATGGATATCAGTCTTATAGGGTCTCTTCCCGAAAAATCTGAAGCTATTCTTAATGAGGTAACCAGACAGTATAATCTGGATGGTCAGAGAGATAAAAATTTACAGGCTCAGAATACCCAGGAATTCATTGATAAAAGACTGGAAGTGATTACCAAAGACCTTTCAGGAGTAGAGAATCAAAAAGAAGATTTCCAAAACCGTAACCGTATTGTCGACCTGCAGGCACAGGCTGAGCTGGCTCTTCAGAATACCAGTGAAAATACAAAAGCTCTTCTTCAGCAGCAAGCTCAGTTGGATCTTTTGAATTCCCTTTCAGGGGAGGCCTCCAAAGGTAACAATCAGCTTATGCCATCTAATCTTGGGTTGAATCCTTCACTGGAACAAACTATTTCTCAATATAATTCTTTGATTATCAGTAGGAATAAGACTCTTAAACAGGCTACCAACGAAAACCCTGCTATTATAGAAATGAACAAGGAGATCGCTTCTTTAAAGGAAGTTATCCGTGACAATATTCGTGAGCAGAAACAAACTGTACAGACAGGTATTTCTCAGCTTCAGAGCCAGATTAAGACCAGCAATAATGTAATTGAAAAGGTTCCTGGACAGTCTAAAGTATATAGAGGTATTGAACGCCAGCAAAATCTTAAAGAACAGTTATTCCTGTTTCTTCTTCAAAAAAGAGAAGAAAATGCAATCAATCTTTCAGTGGACGTTCCGAAAGCAAAAATTGTAAACCCTGCATTCACTGAAGATATTCCGGTATCACCTAAAAAAGAAATTATTCTTCCCGGTGCTTTACTACTAGGATTATTAATTCCTTTCGCTGTTTTATATCTGTTGTTCCTTCTGGATGATAAAATTTACAGTAGAGAAGATATTAAAGAACGTTCAGGTCTCGGTATACTCGTGGATATTCCTTCACTTTCAGACAATGAAAATCACCTGGTTCAGAAGAACGACTTCTCAGAGCTGGCAGAAGCCTTCAGAGTATTAGTTTCCAACCTGAAATTTGTTTTACCGGTAAAGGATTCAGCTAAAGTTATCATGGTTACTTCTTCTGTAAAAGGAGAAGGGAAAACTCTGGTATCTGTGAACCTTGCACTTACCATTGCTAATAAAAATACGAGAGCCCTTCTTATTGGGTCAGATATTCGTAATCCACAGATTCAGAGATATGATGATGAACCTGTTAAAAGAAAAGGTCTGACGGAGTTTTTATATGATGAGTCTGTGAATGTAGACGAGCTTGTGCATACATCCACTACCAATCATTCTTGTGACGTTATTTATGCCGGTGCTATTCCTCCTAACCCTCAGGAACTGCTTTCCAACGGACGTTACCAAAAGCTTATTGAACAGATGTCTTCCAGATATGCCTATATTATTATTGACTCTGCACCCCTGATGCTGGTTTCTGATACTTTAAGTATTGCAGATACAGCAGATGCAACATTGTATGTCGTAAGATCAGGAGTATCAAAAAATATACTGGTAGATTTCGCCAATGATATGGTGAAAGATTCAAAACTTTCTAATGTATCGTTTGTGATTAATGATGTATCGAGACGTGCCGGCGGATATGGTTACAACTATAGCTATGGGTATGGTTATAGCCAAACGAAGGACAGGAAAAGTTGGTGGAGCAAAATTTTCAAATCATAAAAATGAATAGAATTTTAATTACAGGTGGAGCGGGTTTTATAGGCTCTAACTTAACGGAGTATTTTTTGAGTAAAGGTTATAGTGTAGTGTGCTTAGACAATTTTGCAACAGGACACCGCCATAATGTTCAGCCTTTTCTTGAGAATCCAAACTATAAACTCATTGAGGGAGATATCCGTGATTTGGAGGTTTGTCAGAAGGCAGTGGAAAATGTAGATTATATTCTTCATCAGGCTGCACTAGGCTCAGTTCCAAGATCTATTAAAGACCCTATCACCAGTAACGATGTAAATATATCAGGATTTCTGAACATGTTGATCGCAGCTCGTGATGCCAACGTAAAACGTTTTGTATATGCTGCTTCATCTTCTACTTACGGAGACTCAGAGTCATTACCTAAAGTGGAGGATGTCATCGGAAAACCATTATCACCTTATGCCATCACTAAGTATGTCAATGAATTATATGCTGATGTATTTGGAAAAACATATGGGATGAAGTGTATCGGACTTAGATACTTCAATGTATTTGGACGCAGACAGGATCCGAACGGAGCTTATGCTGCGGTAATTCCTTTATTTGTAAAACAGCTAATCAACCACGAATCTCCCACAATAAACGGAACAGGAGATTATTCACGTGATTTTACATACATAGACAACGTTATTCAGATGAATGAACTGGCTATGCTTACTGAAAGTGATGAAGCTGTGAATACCGTTTATAATACCGCTGTAGGAGATCGTACCACATTGAATGATCTGGTAGGATATCTTAAAAAGTATTTAAGTGAATTCGACGAGAAGATTTGTGAAGTTGAAGTTATTCACGGTCCGCACCGTGTAGGAGATATTCCTCACTCTCTGGCATCTGTTGAGAAAGCAGAAAAATTACTAGGTTATAAGCCAAGCCATACGATAGAAAAAGGATTAAAAGAAGCTATCAGCTGGTATTGGGAAAATTTAAAATAAATAAGATTAAATTGATTCTTTGTGGAAAAACAATATAAAATTGCCGTAATTGGGTTAGGATATGTAGGGTTGCCTTTAGCAAGATTATTTGCAACAAAATATCCGGTTGTAGGGTTCGATATCAATCAGAAAAGGATTGAAGAATTAAATACAGGAACTGATAGTACTCTTGAAGTGGAGGATGATGTGCTAAAAGCGGTCTTAAAGTACGAAAGTCCTTTTAGTCAGGCTGCTGAAAACGGATTGTACTGTTCAGCAGACATCCATGATATTAAAGATGCAAACATCTATATCGTTACCGTTCCTACCCCTGTAGACAAACATAACCGTCCGGATCTGACTCCATTATATAAATCTTCAGAAACTGTAGGTAAAGTATTATCAGAAGGAGATATTGTTATCTATGAGTCAACCGTATATCCGGGAGCTACAGAAGAAGAATGTATCCCTGTTCTGGAAAAAGTTTCAGGACTTAAATTCAATCAGAATTTCTTTGGAGGTTACTCACCTGAAAGGATTAATCCCGGTGATAAAGAACACACTGTAGAAAAAATTCTTAAAGTTACCTCAGGTTCTACACCGGAAATTGGAAAAGTAGTAGATACTTTATATAAATCTGTAATTGTAGCAGGAACTCACCTGGCTCCAACGATAAAGATTGCGGAAGCAGCTAAGGTAATTGAAAATTCACAGAGAGATATTAATATTGCTTTTGTGAATGAGCTGGCTAAAATTTTCAATCTTTTGGAAATTGATACACATGCTGTATTGGAAGCAGCAGGAACCAAATGGAACTTCTTACCATTCAAACCAGGATTGGTTGGTGGGCATTGTATCGGAGTAGATCCTTACTATCTGGCTCAGAAAGCTCAGGAAAATGGCTATCATCCTGAAATCATATTGGCAGGACGCCGGCTTAATGATTCCATGGGACAATATGTGGCTTCCCAGTTGGTAAAAACAATGATCAAAAAGAAGATCAGCATCAATGGAGCTCAAATATTAAACTTAGGAATAACGTTTAAAGAAAACTGTCCGGATGTACGTAATACCAAAGCGGTAGATGTTATTCAGGCGCTTGAAGATTATTCTTTACATGTTACTACTTTTGATCCATGGGCTAAACCTGAAGAAGTAAAACATGAGTATGGGTTAGATGTTGTGAATGAAATTCCACAAGAAAAATTTGATGCAATTATCCTTACAGTTGCTCATAAAGAATTTATGGGAATCAATCTGAATGATTATCTGAAGGAAGGAGGAATTATTTATGATGTAAAGGGCGTTCTGGAAGAATGTGATTCCAGGCTGTAAATATTTATTTGCTTAAAATTATGAAAAAAAGACATCTGATTGTTTTTGGAACAAGACCCGAAGCTATAAAAATGGCTCCTCTGGTAAAGGAATTTCAAAAAGAATCATCATTTGAGACTAAAGTTTGTGTCACAGCTCAGCATAGAGAGATGTTGGATCAGGTTTTAAGTTTTTTTGATATCAAGCCAGACTACGATTTAAATCTCATGAAGCCTGGCCAGAATTTGTATAATCTGACTGCTGATATTCTTACAGGAATGAAATCTGTTTTGGAAGATTTTAATCCAGATTATGTGTATGTACATGGAGATACCACTACTACAATGGCTACCAGCATTGCAAGTTTTTATTCCGGTGCTCAAGTATGCCATGTAGAAGCCGGGTTAAGAACCCATGATAAAAGATCTCCATTTCCGGAAGAAATTAACAGACAGGTAGCAGGACGTATTGCAGATTATCATTTTGCTCCGACAGAACAGTCTAAGCAGAACTTATTAGCTGAGAACACCAAAGAAGAAAATATACTGATTACAGGAAATACAGTGATCGATGCATTATTTTTTAGCTCTGCAAAAGTAGAACATATAGATAACACAGAAATAGAAACCCTTAAGGCCAATATAGATCTTTCTAAAAAAATAATACTGGTGACAGGCCACAGAAGGGAAAATCATGGGCAGGGATTTATCAATATTTGTGAAGCTTTAAAAGAAATAGCTGTAACAAACCCTGATATTCAGATTATTTATCCTGTACATCTGAATCCTAATGTAAAAGGGCCGGTATATGAAATTTTATCTGATGTTAAAAATGTAATCCTGATAGCGCCCCTGGCATATCCGGCTTTTGTATGGCTTATGAACCAGTCTTATCTGATCATTACCGATTCCGGAGGTATACAGGAGGAAGCTCCAAGTCTTGGGAAACCGGTGCTGGTAATGCGTGATACTACAGAAAGACCCGAAGCTGTGAATGCAGGAACTGTAATTCTTGTAGGTACAGATAAAAATAAAATTGTCTCAGAAGCGCAAAGTTTATTAAATGATCCGGTACGCTATCAATCCATGAGAGAACTGCATAATCCTTATGGAGATGGAACTGCTTGTAAGCGCATTGTAAATTTTATAAAAAGTAAATAAATGAATATATCTTCTCTGATCAAAAAGAAGATGTTTAAAGAAACTTTAACATATTCCATAGGAAGCTTTGGATCAAAGATTCTTTCATTTTTATTAGTCCCTTTTTATACCTATTTTCTCACTAAAAAAGAATTGGGAGAATATGACTTACTGCTCACAACAATAAGTCTTTTTGCACCATTGGTGTCTTTACAGATTTCTGATGCTACCTACAGATGGCTAATTGATAAAGAATATATCAGTGAAACCGAGAAGGCAAAAATTATGACCAATTCTATCATAACATTATGTATAGGATATCTTCTCTTTTGTCTTGGCTTTTCTGTTTATATTTTTTTTAACAGCTTTCAGTATCAGGGATATTTCATAGTACTGATTTTTCTTAATTGCTTACTGCCCTTACTGCAGAGTATTTTAAGAGGGCAGGGGAATACCAGACAGTTTGCTATCAACGGGATTTTAACTACTTTTTTAATTGTTGTTTTTAATGTCATATTCATTTACCTGTTAAAGTTAAATGTTGAAGGCGTATTCATTGCCAATATTGTAGCTTATACTGTTGCATGTATTCTGGTTTTATATAAAGTAAGGATAATCCGGTATTTCAAATTTAAGTATTGGGATCTTAAGCTTATAAAATCAATGGCATCTTATTCTTTGCCTTTGATCCCCAACTTAATGAGCTGGTGGGCTATATCTTCTGCCAGTAAATTTATTATACTGCATTATATGGGAGCTGAAGGAAATGGTTTGTATGCGGTAGCCAGTCGTTTTCCTGCATTGCTTTTAGTGATCAATTCTGTTTTACTGTTGCCATTACAGGATCGTATTTTAAAAGAAAAAGATGATATCACCTTTAATAGATTGCTAGATAAGTTTATTATGTTTGAAATAACTTTAGCTTTCTTCCTGGGAATGGTGTCTCCTGTAATGACTAAAATACTAGTTTCCAAAGAATATTTTGAAGCTTGGCAATATATGCCATTTCTATATTTAGGAGTAGGCTTCAATGCCATCGCAGGTTTTCTGGGGTTAAAATATCAGAAAGAAAAGAATACATTAAAAATTACAATCACCTCTTTGCTAGGAGCAATTATTTCAATTGTATCTAGTATAGTCCTAATACAAATATTGGGATTACAAGGTATTTCGATTTCATTTTTAATTGGGTTTTATTTTATGTTTATTTTTAGATATTGGGATATATTGAAATCTGAAAAAATACAAGTAAGAATCCGAAAGCTTTGTTTGATTACATCTGTAGTAGTTATTGTTATAATAATAAATTATTTTATAAAATATTATATTTCATGAATATATCAATAAAAGGAGCATATGGTGATAGTAATTTTGGTGATGATTTATTAATGATTGTATTTGAGGATTTTATCAAGGCCAATATTAAAAACAAATCACTGAACTTTATTGGAGCTGAAAATAATTATGTGCTAAAATTTTTAAGCGGTTCATCATATAATAATAATCAGAAAGATGATTTATTGGTGTATGGTGGTGGAACACAGTTTTTTTCTTTTATAGAAAAATCTACGCTTGCAACCAAAATAAAGAATAATATTTCTAAAAATCCGGTTAAAATATTAAAAAAATTACTTCGGAAAATCAGTTCTGCTGATCATGCAGAAGTGTCTGGTTTTGAAAAGGCTTTTCTAGGTTTTGGTTTAGGACCTTTTAATAATAATATACAGGCTATAGAATTTGCAAAGAATCAATTAAAAGATTCATTGTTCACTGGGGTCAGAGATCGGGTTTCTTATAATTACTGTAACGACTGGAATATTGAATCATTCTTAGGAGCTGATGTAGTATTTTCATCCTATTTTTATAAACATATTCAAAATGTTCCAAAGGCAGAAGATACCAATAAAATAGGAATTATCGTGAGAGACTGGGACTGGAAGAACAGTCCGGCTGATTATCAGGACCAACTGATCCACTTTGTTAATTCCAATCCGCATCTGGACGTTACATTTATTGTATTTGCAAAAGATAAAGATCCGAAATGGATCAAAAGAATACAGAATTATAAAAGTATCGTCTGGCATCCTGAAACAATGCAAATCAATGATTTTATAGAAATTTTAAACTCATTTTCTACATTTATTACTGCCCGTTACCACGGTGCAATCATTGCCGGGTTGTTGGGAAAAAAAGTAATCTGTGTTGAAATAGAGCCTAAATTAAGAATTCTTACAGAGCAGATTCCTTCATTTGCTTTATGGGATGATCGTTTCGATATTGTGACACTTGGTGATTTACTCAATTCTGAGTTAGAAAATAATCATGAGAAGTCTATTTCGGAGCTGAGAACAAAAGCAGATGATATGTTGAATCAATTTATAAAAAAATATAACAGTACATTTAATGGAGAATAAAGAAATTGTAATTGTTCATAAAACCTGCGTTTCAGATTACCCTCCTTTACTGGCTTTTATAAAGTATCTGAATAAAAATGGTTATAAAATACATCTTGTTTTAGGCTTTGAGAAAGGAAACTTAATAGATGAGCTGAACCGTCTTTGTTATAAAGTTCATTTAACCGAGATAAAACCTTCATCCAACAAGATTTTATACTGGTTTAAGATCAGAACAACCTTTTGGAAAATTATGCATGAAAACCATTATCAGGATAAACTGATCTGGATTCCGGCTGCAGATACTACACTGGCTCTAGGAAAAAAGCTACTGTCACTTAACTATGTGCTTAATTTATATGAGCTGTTCGATTATGCACCAAGGTATATAAAAGGTCTTGAAAAATTTGCAAAAAATGCAAAAATGGTCATCTGTTCAAATTTAGACAGAGCCAATATACTTCGGGTTTGGTGGAAGCTCAATAAAACCCCGGAGGTGATTCTTAATAAGCCTTATTCAGAGTTGTCTGAAAGAAATCTCCCTCTAACTGATGAATTGTCAAACCTCTTGGAATCCGCAAAAGGGAAAAAGAAAATTATCTACCAGGGAGTTATTTTTCCTGAAAGAGAATTGGAAGGAATCTGCCGTTACATCAATCAGTCAGAAGATTTTGCATTGATTATAATGGGTAAGGAAACAGAGTATTTGAAGAAATTACAGACTATATGTCCTTCCATTATCCATATTCCGTTTGTTGCACCGCCTTATCATTTGCATGTAACCAGCCATGCGGATATTGGTATATTAACATACGATCATTCTTCTTTGAATAATATATTTTGTGCGCCCAACAAATTATGGGAGTTTTCTAACTTTGCAATACCTATGATTGGAAATGATATTCCAGGACTTATTAATACAATTGTAACCAATAAAATGGGAGAATGTATTGATTTCCGAAAAGAAGATAAAGTGGCTGAAACCCTACAGAGTATCTTGGAAAATTATACAGAATATTCAAGAAATGCAAAATCATTTTATAGCAGTTATAATTATGATCTTGAATTAGACCGTATCATGCAGAATTTGTAGAAAGAGAAAAATGGATCCTATTATACATGCATTTGACTTAAGATTTACACTTATTTATATGAGTGTGGCTCTTTTTGCTGTCATTCTGATTAATGAATATGTCTATAGAAGAAAGAATTCTGATGATGTTCAGAATTTCTTATTATTGTTTTATGCATTGGTAATGATTGTTATAATAGGAACAAGAGATAAAGTTGTAGGGGCTGATTCAGCAAGAACATTGGTTTATTTTAATGGTTCCCGAGTTATTAAATCTTTAAGCGAATTAAAAGATGTAGGAACTTATTTTATATCATTACTTGCTCGTAAATTGAGTGATAACTATAAAGTATTTTTTACAATAAATGCCATGTTGTATATAACACCTATTGTGATAGGTATACGGAACTTAACAGGAAAAAATAGATTTCTTGTTTTCTTCATTGTGATAAGTATGTTTTTCTTTAAAGCAATGGGAATTAATACAACAAAACAAGGAATTGCTTTTTCTTTTTTCTTTTTAGCTATGACTTTCTATAATAAAAAAAGATGGTTGTCTCTTGTATTTTTCACTATTGCTTTTTTTAATCATGCTTCTATCATCATTCCTATTGTGGTTTTTTTTATGTCTACCAAAATTAATAACCTCAAGGTTATATTTTCTATTTATATTGCAGCTACAGTACTTTCGTTAGTGAGTTTTAACCTTAATGAGCTGTTAGGTAAAATACCTATTATAAATATTTTAGTAGAAGAGAGATTAGATCAATATTATTCCAAGGGAGCTAAAGTTGCTTACAAAACGGGTTTTAGGGCAAACTTCTTTATATTCAACACCATTTTTGCAGTGATTGGATATTATACTCTTAAAAGTATTGAAGATATTGAGGAGCATTTAAAGTATAAAAGGTTTTATGTAACGTATATGCTTACCTCTGCTTTTTTCTTTCTTATGTTTTCGGCTGCTTTTAGTGATAGGTTTGGTGTATTGTCTTGGATTTTTATACCATTTTTAATGTATCCTTATACACAAACTAGAAATAAAATGGGATTAATCAACATGTTTGGCATATTTTTACTATGTTTTTTCTTGTTCCTAATATTTAATTTAAAATAATATAAATAATTTATTATGAGAACTATAAGCGTTTTTTTTCTGTTTAACTTCTTACTGTTTTCAAGTATTTGTTGCTCTCAAAAAAGGAAGGAAATATTGATTGATTATTCATCAATAATAACTCAGGATATTAATATACAGACGGCTGATTTTTTTAAAATTGAAACAGTACTTCCAAAAGGATATGTAAAAGATGGAAGTGTGGATTATACAAATTATATTCAAAAAGCTATTGATGCTAATAAAAATGTTATAATGCCAGACTTCCCATTAATGACTACAGGAATTTTTGCACAATCAAATTCACAAATATACTTTCAAAAAAACTCAGCATTAATATTAAAACCAACTGCTGATGTAAGATATCAAATTATTGGTTTACATGCTATTGAAAACGTCAAAATTTATAATCCGAGATTAATAGGTGATCGGGACAAGCACTTGGACTCTAAAGGTGAATGGGGGATGGGTATTGATATTAGGGGGGCTAGAAATATTGAAATTTATAATATAAATATTTCAAATTGCTGGGGCGACGGAATTATGATAGTGAAAACAATGAATAGTATGAGATCGGGTATTGCTAGAGCAAAACTATTTGAGGTAGAAAAAATAAAAATAATAGGAGGTGTAATAAATAATGTTAGAAGAAATGGTATTTCAATTGAAGGAGGTAAAGATTTAATTATTAAAGATTTATTAATTGCAAATATTAATGGTACAAATCCGATGGCAGCTATTGATATAGAACCTAATGATAACATTAATATATTAGAAAATATTAATTTAAGTAACATAAAAATAAATAATGTAAATGTAGGTATAGATCTGCATTTAGGTAATTATGGTAGTCAGGTTGCACCGAAATCGACTACTATTTTTTGTTCCAATATATCGGTGGAGAACGCTAATGGAGGAATTTATATTGCTGGTTTTAAGGCCAAGCCTGATATCAGAAAAATAGGAGGTTATTTTAAAGTAGATAAATTATCCACGAAAAATGTTGTTAAGCCTTTTAGTAATGGAAAATTATTTGACTTATACCCTCAGATTCAAAAGAAAGATTGATGATTGCTAATTGAAAACGCGAGAATTTCCAAGTTAGAAATATTTTAATATAAATATTTAGAAATGAAATTAATAACAGTCTTTACACCTACTTATAATAGGGAAAAAGAATTATCAAAACTTTATGAAAGCTTATTAAGGCAAACATTTAGTGATTTTGAATGGTTAATTGTAGATGACGGTAGTACAGATGATACATCGTTATTGATTAAACAATGTATTGATGACGGAAAGATAAGTATAAAATATCATAAAACAAATAATGGGGGTAAGCACCGAGCTATTAATAAAGGCCTGGATTTAGCAGAAGGGGAATTATTTTTCATTGTAGATAGTGATGATTATTTACCAGATAATAGTTTGGAAATTATTGAAGATCAGTATAAAAGTATAAAAGGGGATGATTCTTTTATTGGAGTTGTAGGCTATAGAGCTTCACCTAAAGGGAATATTATTGGAAACAAACAATTCCCTACCTTTATAACAGATTCAAATTTAATAGAAAGAAGAGAGAAGTTTGGGGTTATAGCCGACATGGCAAAAGTTTTAATAACCGAAAAGTTCAGAGAGTTTCACTTCCCTGATATTGATGGCGAAAAATTCGTTGCAGAATCAATAGTATGGAATAGAATGGCTATGAAATATAAATTTAGGTACTTTAATGAGGCTATTTATATAACAGAATATTTAGAAGGGGGATTGAGCTATAATAGCATTCGTAACAGAAGAAAGAATGCTAAATATGCGACATTACTATATAAAGAATTGGCCAATAATTCAAAAAGTCCTTTAAAACTTAAAATAAAATCTATAATTAATTATTGGAGATTCGCTTTTTGTAAAAATGAAAGTATATTTAAATTATTGAAAGAGGTGGGAGTATTTCCATTATCTCTTATTTTCCTGCCATTTGGCTTTGGACTTTATTTAAGAGATAGCTTCTCTAATGATATCAATATTAAGAAATTGAATAATGAAAGGTAGAGATCAGTTTAAAAAGTTTAAAAAGATTATTGATTTATTTGTTAAAATTTTTAGTTTTTTAGGTAAAAACGGAAATGAATTTTTACTAAGAAGAGTTAGAAATACAAATGGTAAATTAGGGCTTGTTTTAAGATATATATTTATAAAAAATTTGGCCAAGAAGGTTGGGGATAATGTATCTGTACAACCAGGGGTATTTATATTTAATTTGAATTATATAGAATTTGGAAATAATATTAGTATTCATCCAATGTGTTATCTAGAAGGTGCGGGAGGAATTAAGATAGGTAATGATGTATCAATAGCACATGCAACAACGCTTATTTCTACAAATCATACTTGGGAAGATCTTACAACTCCCATAAAATATAATAAAGAAGTTCTGAAACCAATTGTCATTGAGGATGATGTGTGGGTAGGTTGTGGAGTGAGGATTTTGTCTGGCGTAATAATTAAACGAAGATCAATTGTAGCAGCAGGGGCTGTTGTTAATAAAACTTTTGAAGAAAATTCAATAATAGGTGGTGTGCCTGCTAAAATAATAAAGAAATTGTAAGTATTGTTTTCCCCAAAAATGTGATAATGGAAAGATTTTTGCTTGTTGTATTATAGGTAGAAAAAATGCATAAAAATTGAAATGAAAATTTTTAATATACCTATAAATATTAAAAATGTAATGAAATTGCTTATGAAACTTGAAAACTGAAATATTCTGTATAATAAACAAAAATTCTACTTTCTTTAATGATGTTAAAAATAATAGTAAATTAAAATATTAAACAATTCATCTGAGCTAAAGTAATAGTATGTAGAATAGATGAGATCAAAGGTATTCAATACCAAAAATAGCTAGCAATAATCGATGATTATACACAATTTGTAACTACCAAAAAGCTATTAAACTCAAAAAACACTTAACCAAATTGGAAAATAAATGATTTTCCAAAGCAGTAATGATGCAGTTTTAATTCAGAACTAATTCTGTTTGAAATTGGACCTGTTTTAGGGCGGGATTATATATTATCTTTTTTTATCAAAAATATGTGAATTATAGTGTTTTTGATAATATTTTACAACACAAAAAAAGATTTGCTAGAAATTTATTCATTAGTTCCAGATTTTACAGGAATAATAAAAAAATAAAAAGAAGTTGAAAGCTAAATTAATACGGATTACAACAGTACCACTTTCTTTAAAAATTCTATTGAAAGGGCAGCACCGATTTATGTCAGAACATTTTGATGTAATAGGTGTTTCATCACCTGGTAAGGAACTGGATGAAGTGAAAAATGATGAAGGGATTGATGTAATATCGATTGATATGTCTCGTAAGATTACCCCAATAAAAGACATTAAATCTTTATGGAGTACTTACAAATTTTTAAAAAGAGAAAACCCCCAAATTGTTCATACCCATACCCCTAAAGCTGGTATTGTAGGAATGCTGGCTGCAAGAATGGCAGGAGTTCCTCATCGGCTGCATACAGTAGCAGGTTTACCATTGATGGAGGTAAAAGGCATGAAACGTCATGTTTTAGATCTTGTTGAAAAACTTACCTATGCTTCTGCAACCCAGGTGTACCCAAATTCAAAAGGACTGTCTGATTATATTATTAAGCACAAATATACGAACAAGTATAAGCTTAAAGTAATCGGGAATGGATCATCAAACGGAATTGATACTTCATTCTTTTCGCCTCAACAAGTTTCGGAAGATCATAAAATTCTTCTCAAAGAGCAATTGAAAATAAAAGATACTGATTTTGTTTTTGTGTTTGTAGGGCGTTTGGTGGGAGACAAAGGAATTAATGAATTGATAAAAGCATTTTCTGCTTTAAATAATCAAGAAAATCAGCAGCGTTCAAAATTATTACTGGTAGGTTGTCTGGAACAGGAGCTGGATCCTTTATATTCTGATACATTAAAAGAGATTGAAAATAATCCAAATATTATTTCTGTAGGTTTTCAGAAGGATGTGCGTCCTTATTTTGCGATTTCTAATGCGTTGGTTTTTCCTAGTTATCGTGAAGGATTTCCTAACGTAGTAATGCAGGCTGGAGCAATGGAGCTGCCAAGTATCGTTTCTGATATCAATGGATGTAATGAAATCATAATAGAAAATCAAAATGGGGTAATTGTTCCTGTAAAAGACAGTGAAAGACTTACAGAAGAAATGGAGAAAATGATCATGAATAAGGATTATTATCAGGCTTTAAAGATGAATGCCCGACCAATGATTGAAGATCGATTCGAGCAGTCAGTGATTTGGAATGCTATATTAAGTGAATATAACAAATTAATAAAAGAAAAAGGTTTTCGAAGATAAAATTTATAGTGATCATATATTTGTAAAGTAACACTAATGTTGATGGTAAAGCTTGATCAGAAATTTTTCTTCAAAGTTTAAATATGATTTTTTACAAAGTTACTCTTTAAGTAAGGATATCCGCTTTTTTGTGTTTGACAATCTGTACCTTAACAATCACTGTGAAAGAAAAGAAATAGGTTTCTTTGAAGAAGCTAAAAAAAGCTATATATTTGCACCAGTTAAAAAGCAAATGCTACCTTATTGATCCGGTAGTTCAGCTGGTTAGAATGCCGCCCTGTCACGGCGGAGGTCGCGGGTTCGAGTCCCGTCCGGATCGCAAAAAGTCTTCTAGAAATAGAAGACTTTTTTATTTTTACCCCAACTTTTGAGACTGATCCGTATTATCGAAGATTATAATTTTGACGGGAATGGTGATATAGCATTTTCTGTCCCTGATGATGGAATGGGAGTGTACGGGATGTTTGAAATTTATTTGTATAATCCGAAGCAAACGTTTTGAAAAGCTTAAAGAACCGGACTCTTCGCACTCAAGCTGTTCATGTTTATGTGATGTCAGTGTAGAAAAAGATAAGAAACTTTTAATAACAGGATGCCGAGGTGGGGCAGGATGGCATCAGGATGCTTAACGGTTTTGACAAAAGAGAAATCTAGAATGGATTTCTACAAGAGAAAAGACTGATGAATAATGTTTCTTTTCAATATCGGGGAATACCTTTAAAATCTATGTTTTCTTTCGGTTTGTCAACTATAACTCCTCATTTACAGTGATAAAGCATCCGTTTTTTTACGGTATTTTTAAGAATGTCTTTTAGGATTCAAATTTAGGTCTGATATTTGTACTGGGTAGCCAAACTAAATGGCCGATTTATTTATGAAAAACATATCTGTGAAAAAATCCTTTTTTTATGTCTGCTTATGCGCTTTTTCGCTTGTTTCCTGTAAAAAGGAAATAGAAAAAATAAGTGATACTTTTAAAGATACCGTTTCTTCTTCAGAAGTTCCGGAGGTTGAAAAAGATTCTATAAAGAAAGATTCTGTTCCTGTAGTAAAAAAAGAATCCGTTCCACCTGTTATGCAGGAGAATGGTTTTTATAACGCTTTTGTTCTTCCCAAGGATAAAAAAATGCGTGATTCTATTTATGCAGAATTCAGTAAAAAATATAGTGTAGAGGAAAGAACTGCTATTTTAGCCTTAAACCGATTAGATTCTAAAAGTAAATGGAATGCAGACACATTGGTTGTTCCTGCGAAAATAGATACAACATTGATGGCATATTCACCTTTTCCCATGCAGCTGGATGTGTTGAGCGGAGTGAAAAAGTTTGTTATCTTCTCATATCCTATACAGGCTTTTGCTGTATATTCTAATGGAAGTCTCGTGAAATGGGGACCTACAAGTATGGGTAAAAAAGCAGCTCAGACCACAAGGGGACTTACTTTTGCCAACTGGAAAAAGAAACTGGCTATTTCCACCGTGAGCAGTGAATGGAAACTTCCTTACAACTTTAATATTCATAATATAGGAGGAATCGGATGGCATGAATATACGCTTCCCGGATATCCTGCTTCGCACTCATGTTTACGATTGCTGAGAAAAGATGCCCAATGGCTGTATTCCTATGCAGATACCTGGATTCTGAATCCCGGAGGTGCTACCACTAAAGCCAGAGGTACAGCAGTAATGGTATTCGGAGATTATAAATGGGGCGGAAGAAAACCATGGAGAAAGCTTCTGGACGATCCTAATGCCAACAATATTTCTGTTGAAGAACTTACAAAACTCTTAGAACCGGATGTCCCGAAAATGCTTAAAGAACAAAGCAACAGAGAAAAAGTGGCGGATTCTATCAAAGCGGCAAAAGCATCAGCTGTACCTGTTCAGAATGAAAAGCCTGTAGAATCTCTGTCTAATTAATTTTCTTTTCAAACTGTAAAGTAGATTCTTCCGCAAATTTTCTAAGATTAAGCATTTCCTCTTTACCCTTATATTGCCCGAATCTTGCAGCAATATAAGTAAGAATAATAAAAAATAACATGATAAAAGAAGCGCTCAATGCCCAAGGGTATTCGGCGCTTTTTATTTGCTTTTCAACGTAATACATGGTGAAAAAGGTCATCCAGAGAATAGAAAAAGAAAAATAAAGGAACATAAAGAATGTCCACACCGCAGAACTCGGGCCAAACACGCCTCGTATTACCGTATGCTCATCTTCCATTTCTATTCGTAAGGCAAGACGGGGTTTCCAGTAATTATCATATTCTGTTTTTACCCAGATGGTAGCCACTTCTTTATTGATGTTGCCTGAAAACTCATCTTTATGCACTTCCATATATTTTTTCAGATTTTCAGCATACTCTTCTTTGGTAAGGTGAGTAAACATTTTAAATCTGGGTCTCGTTCTTATTCTGTCTAAGGTGGTTTCTTCGGTATTCATATTTTTATTCTTGATAAGGAATAGGGTCTTGAAGGGTGAAACTTAATATGAGTTTTTCATTTTTCCTTTGAATAACCATAGTAATATTTCGGCCTTCATTAGATTTCATAAGCTCTACAATTTTCTCCAGTGTCATCTCAGAAGTAGGGTCTCCATTAATACTTAGAATTCTGTCTTCCTTTTTCAGGCCTGCTTCATATGCAGGAGAGTCTTTTCTTACTCCTGCAATAGAGAATATAGGCTTCAGACTGAATTTATAACGAAAAGCTTCTTTATAAACTTCATTAACTACTTTAGCTGATTTTTGAGTTTCAATATTTATTCTGTCTTGCTGCCATTCCAGCCCGTCCTGCTTGAAGTCCAATCCGCTCATATTAAAATGAAAAGGATCCTTAAAGTATCTGTTTCTTTTCAAATATAACTTTTTATTGGGATAATCAAAAATTACTGTAAATCTGCGCATAATTTCATTGCCTACAGATCCTTTCCTGTTTTCTACTAAATTGACGTGTTGTATAGAGAATTCATCAGGCATAGAAGTAAGAGGCTTTTCAAACTTAAAATTTCCGAGGTAAAAATTATGGATACGACTTCTTTTACCATAAATATCTCCATTGAAACCGCGGCCAAGAAAATCATCAATATTAGGTCTGTTATAAACAAAATTTTTAATAAGCGTGGGGAAGAGCCATATGGCATCACTGTTTCCAAGATCAATCAGTAATTTTGAGTCTTTCTTTTCATTCGTCATTTCTACCCCTGCATACATATAAGGCTTATCTCTTTCAATAGTAATGGGAAATTCTTCAAATTTTCTGATTTTCTTTTCTAAAAGAGATGCATCTTCAAATACCGTTATTTTCTTGGAAGAATAGTCGATATAAATAGGATGGTTTTTGAAGAAATGATAGCCAATCACTCCATTTACGGGAATTCCTACGTGAGGCGAAATATTAAATTCTTCATCAATAATGATGTAAAGAGACATAGTGGTATTGATTATTCCATCACCTATTCTGCCCAGATTACGTTCAGACTTCAGCCCATCAATACTTAAACTTCCCCCAAGTCCGGAAAATTTTACTTTTTCAACATTGCTTAGCTTCACTTCTTTATTTTCCAGGCTAAAAAGAATGGTTTCAGAAACTCCCGTATCCAGAAGAAAGGTAAGTTCTGCACCATTAATATTAATAGGAATAAAGATAAGATTGTTGATAAACTTAAAAGGAATAACTGCTTTTTTAGTATTGATCAGTTCAAAAGTATTCTGGGCATTTACAAAAATGCTTAGAAATAGTCCCAGTAAAAGCAATTTAAATTTCATTTACTGAATTTAGTGAATTTATCTATATCATAATAAAAAAACATTCCAAAACCTGAAATGTTTATATAAACTACAATAAAGTAGTGTTTTTTGTTGAATTTATTTTAAAGAAGTCTTTTTACTTTGAAAAGAAGTCCATCAAATCCATGTAATTCTTCTGATTAACACCATGTCCGCTCATATACTCTCTGAATGTAAAGTAACAGCTGAGATCATAAAGTAGATCTGCTGCTTTTCTTCCCCATTCAAGTGGGATTACAGCATCATCCGTACCATGAGAAATGAAGAAACGAAGTCCTTCCAGTTTCTTTTTATCTTTTACAATACTGTCCAGGATTTTTTCTTCAGGATAACTGCTCATACAGGCAACACGATTGAAAAGCTCAGGATGTTTTAAAGCCAAAGCATAACATAATATTCCTCCCTGGCTGAAGCCGCAAAGATGAGCTTTGCTTTCCGTAAGTCCATAGTGGTTGATAATCTTCAGCATACTTTCCAGAACAGCATGTAAAGATTCATTCGCCTGGTGAACATCAATGAAATTTTCGGGATCATTAAAATTGATATCATACCATGAATATCCTTCAAACTGAGTATCACGCGGAGCTCTGAAACTTACAATAATCCAGTCATTGGGTAGCGTTTCTCTAAAACTGAAAAGATCCTGCTCATTGCTGCCGTAGCCATGAAGCATAAAAAGAATGGGAGTTTGGGAAGTAATATTTTCCGGCTCTCTTACTAGATAATCTAAATTCATACAGCAAAGATAATTAATTTACCCACAGAATCTTAACTTTTGTTATTCATACAATGAACTTCTGCTGCATGATGATTTATGTGTAATGATTAATTATTTAGAGTATATTTTTGAATTTTCAGGAGAATTTTTATTTTTATTGATTTGATATTATTTGGAAATCTTTATTGGAAATTTTTCATAAAAGTTATTTTTATATTAATAAAAAACTTATATTTGAAACATTAAAAAATCTATTTGGAGAAATGAAGCAATTTTACAATTCAAAAAGTTTACTTAGACTTTCTTTTTTATTCGTTTTATTATTTTCTGTAATCACCGTTGTCAATTCTTGTAAAAAAGATGATGATGAAGAATTTCAGGATCATGTGGTGCAGTTCGAAGTGAAGACAACTGCCGGAGGAAACATTATAAGTGTTGTAACACAGGTAGGTACAACTAAAACAGATATATTTAACACTCCGCAGTCTCCTGTAACTTCACCCTGGACAAGTGGAGAGTTTTTTGTAAATTCCAGCCAGGCACAGCTTAATCTTGATGCTAACGCTTCAATGCCGGATGATAATTCTGAATTGACAATCACTCTTTACATTGATGGTGAGGTAGCAAGAACAGTGAAGAAGAAAGGGAAAGGTGTGTTGGTTGCTTCTATTGATTACAGTTTCTTAGAGCCTTAAATTACTTTAACATTATAAAAAGAATCCGTCTCACAAATTGGTTGTGAGACGGATTCTTTTTATATGTTGTTTTAAGATTAGTCTACCTTTACAATAAAATAGCTTTTCTTACCTTTTTGTAATAATAAGAATTTACCATCGATAAGGTCCGTTTCATTAGCTGTAAAAGTATCATTTACTTTTTGCTTGTTGACAGAGATTGAGTTTCCTTTAATCTCTCTTTGTGCTTCACTCTTGGATTTCAAAAATCCTGATTTTTCAGAAAGAAGATCAATAATATTTACTCCCAAAACATCAGCTTTTGCCATTTCTTTTTGAGGAACACCATCAAAAACTTCAAGGAAAGTTTCCTCATCAAGGCTTACAAGATCTTCAGCAGTAGAACGTCCGAAAAGAATTTCAGAAGCTTTCAGTGCCTTTTCATATTCTTCTCTTCCATGTACCCAAACGGTAACTTCTTCAGCCAGTTTTTTCTGTAGCTTTCTTTCGTGTGGAGCTGTTGTATGCTCTTCAATTAAACCCTCAATTTCTTCTTTTCCTAAGAAAGTGTAGAACCTGATAAATCTTTCAGCATCTTCATCAGTAGCATTCAGCCAGAACTGGTAGAATTTGTAAGGAGAAGTTTTCTTTTTATCCAGCCAGTAATTTTCACCGCTTTCAGACTTCCCGAATTTGGAACCATCGGCTTTGGTAATCAAAGGAACTGTTAATGCAAACGCTTCACCCTGAGCTTTTCTACGGATCAATTCTGTTCCTGTAGTAATATTTCCCCACTGGTCAGAACCTCCCATCTGCAGCTTTACATTATTGTTTTGATATAAGTGAAGGAAATCATATCCCTGGATGAGCTGGTAAGTGAATTCTGTAAAACTCATTCCGTCTGCACCGGATTCTCCTGAGAATCTTTTCTTCACAGAATCTTTTGCCATCATATAGTTGACCGTGATATTCTTTCCGACATTTTTAGCAAAATCAAGGAAAGAAATATTTTTCATCCAGTCGTAGTTGTTCACAAGCTCAGCTTTGTTAGGTTCGTTTCCTTCAAAATTAAGGAACTTTGAAAGCTGATTCTTTAAACAGTCTACATAATGTAAAAGAGTTTCCTCATCCAAGAGATTTCTTTCAGCAGATTTTCCGGATGGATCACCGATCATCCCTGTTGCACCTCCTACCAACGCAATCGGCTTGTGGCCATGCAGCTGGAAGTGCGCTAAAATTTTTATCTGGATAAGACTTCCGATATGTAAAGAATCGGCAGTAGGATCAAAACCAATATATGCAGTAGTTACCTCTTTATTCAGTTGTTCATCGGTTCCTGGCATCATATCGGCAAACAGACCACGCCATTTCAGTTCTTCTATAAAGGAATTCATTGATTTTTAACTTTAAAATTTTAAGATGCAAAGATAGTAAATTCAGAAGTATTAAGGGTAAAAAAGCAAAAGAGCAATAGGGTAGGAATGTAAAATAAAAATATAACAAAACTTTCTGGTCGGCCACTTTAATAATAGAATGGCTTAACCTTTTTATCCCTTTGTTTTTTCACCCTAAATAATCTATATTTGTTATTAATGAACGACGAACAGCTATTCCTGCTCATACAGAAGGCCAAAGATAAAGACCAGAAGGCCCAGACTAAGCTCATCAATGTTTTTTGGGTGGACGTTTTCTCTTTTGTCATGAAAAAGGTGAGAGATGAAAATGATGCCGATGAAATTACCGTAAATGTTTTTTCAAAAGTATTGTCGAAACTGGATATGTTCGATCCCCATTTTCAGTTTAAAACCTGGATATTAACTATTGCCCAGAATACGGTAATCGATTTTTGGAGAAAAAAGAACCGGGATAACGAAGACGCCGTTGAAAATCTTGAAGAGGTAAAAAATCAATATGCCAAATCACCGGAAGAACTTCTCATTTCTGAAGAAGAACAAAAGAAAATCATCAAAACCATAGAATCTCTGGATGCGAACTACCAGGACATTATCAAGCTGAGATTTTTTGAAGAAAAAAGCATCAAGGAAATTGCTGAAGAACTGGGAATTTCAGTTGCCAATACTAAGGTAAGGGTAATGCGTGCCAAAAAAGTCTTAGCCGAGCTATTGAAAAATAATGAGTTTGATGATCATTAAGCTCAGAAAAATCAATCTATTCAATAGAAGCCTGTTTACTAAAAATATAAATTCAAAATTGGATTTAGCCAAAACTTAAATATCACAACTTTTATTTAGAAATAAACCTCTTCTTTTGTTTTAGGAAGAAAAAGAAGGAAGAATATTTTTTCATAAGAATATTTTGGAGAGATAAATATACAAATGAAATTTGAATGATCAATTTCATCAATAGATCCGGTTGATGGTTTCCATTAAAAAATCCTTAACTTTGAACTTCAATTTTAGAAATGGAAAATTCAGTTCAAGACACTACCGTTCAAAAACCAAAATGGATCCGCGTAAAACTTCCTACCGGAAAGAATTACAGAGAGCTGAGAACTTTGGTTGATAAATATAAATTAAATACCATTTGCCAAAGCGGAAGCTGCCCGAACATGGGAGAATGTTGGGGCGAAGGTACAGCTACTTTCATGATTTTAGGAAATATCTGTACAAGAAGCTGTGGATTCTGTGGCGTAAAAACAGGAAAACCGCTTGATGTAAACTGGGATGAGCCTGAAAAAGTAGCAAGATCCATCAAATTAATGAAGATCAAACATGCCGTTCTTACTTCTGTAGACCGCGATGATCTGAAAGATATGGGATCTATTCTTTGGGGAGAAACAGTGAATGCTGTAAGAAGAATTTCTCCGGGAACTACAATGGAAACACTTATTCCGGATTTCCAGGGAATTACAAAACACCTGGACAGATTGGTAGATGTAGCTCCTGAAGTGATCTCTCACAACATGGAAACGGTAAAACGTCTGACCAGAGAAGTAAGAATCCAGGCAAAATATGAAAGAAGCCTTGAAGTATTAAGATATCTGAAAGAGGCCGGCCAAAGAAGAACAAAAACAGGGGTTATGCTTGGATTAGGGGAAACTAAAGATGAGGTTTTCCAGACGATCGAAGATATCAGAAACGCCAACGTAGACGTAATCACTCTTGGACAATATCTGCAGCCAACTAAAAAACATCTTCCGGTAAAGAAATTTATCACGCCTGAAGAATTTGATGAGTTCGGAGATTTTGCAAGAAGCTTAGGTTTCAGACACGTTGAAAGTTCTCCTCTTGTAAGAAGTTCTTACCACGCAGAAAAACATATTCATTAAAATACAGACCGTTCAGCAATGAACGGTTTTTTTGTTTTTTTAGGTAGCAGGGATCAGGTAGCAGATTATTGGTGATAGGTTGCAGGTATCAGGTGTTACGGATTAGCTAATGAATGTGGCAATCTTTACAATAATGGCTGCCATCATTCCCATCCTTTGGAGGGGTGGCAAAAATTCAAAGAATTTTTGACGGGGTGGTTCATACAAAACTCACAAAAGCATCCACAGCAGCGGACTTTAGTTAAAAATTACTTAACAAGTCGTATCCTTCTTAATCACTCCAATTCTTCCATTGATTTCAATAGGTCTGAAATGTTTTTTCTTAAATTCCGAAGGCGTTTCTCCTGTATGCTGCTTGAATAATTTATTAAAATAAGAAAGGCTTTCAAAGCCCACCTGAAAACAAACCTCCGTCACAGAATGATCTTTCAGCAGGAATATTTTAGCCTGATTGATTCTGTAATTGTTGACAAAATCTGTAAAGGTCATATTTGTCTGCTTTTTGAAATACCGGCAGAAAGCAGGAGTGCTCAGGCTCACTACCTTGGCCACTTCATTCACATTAGGCTTTCGGTCGTAATTTTCATGAATGTAATCATAGATAGTTCCCATTCTGATTTTATCATTCAGAAACCATTTGATTCTTGTATCTTCTTTATTGAGTTCCTTTACTTCAGTAGAATCGGCGAGGATTTGCAGAATTTCAATTAACCCAACTAAAGATTCAAAAGAGTTTTTATCTTTAATAATCTGCAGTTTTTCAACAACTGTATTTTTCGTTTCTCCGGAAAATGATAGTCCGAGGTATGACCGTTCTAAAAGGTTTTTAATATTTTCAAATTCAGGAACAGGAAGAATAATATCCTGAAGGAAGCTTTCTCTCATCTGCAGTACAAGCTGTTTACATTCGGTCTGAATACCGTAATCAAAATTAAGATGAGGTACATTGGAACCAATCAGTAAAAGATCACTGTCTGTAAAGCCTGAAATATTTTTTCCAACGTGACGGATTCCATTCATAGCTTCTACATATACCAGTTCAATTTCCGGATGATAATGCCAGAAAAAACAGTTTTTCAGAGAAGGAGCAAACAGCTTGAATGATTTTCCTTTTTCAAACTCAATAATTTCTTTCTGGATTTTCATTTTGTTCTGATTTGATTGTTTCTGAATTTAAATTTAAATAAAAAGGTTAATATGGAGCAAATTTTTATCATTCAAAGAGGTGTGAAATTCAAACTTTCTGTCGATTTTTGCACTTTCAAAATAAAGATACTCAGTGAGTCATTTAATTTGAAAAGAATTAATTCAGAAAAAGATTTAGATACAATGAAGATTGATAAAAGAATAATACCACTGGCCATAGGTGGTTTAGGGATAGGAACTACAGAATTTACGGTCATGGGACTTTTGCCGGATATTGCCAAAACATTGCAGATCACCATTCCGCAAGCCGGACATTTGATTTCAGCTTACGCCATGGGTGTAGTTATCGGAGCTCCGATTTTGATTGGATATTCTGTGAAATTTCCACCCAAAAAAGTTCTGATGGCTTTCATGATCCTTTTTACATTATTTAATGGTCTTTCGGCTGTTGCTCCTGGATACAACAGTATGCTGGTTATCCGTTTTATGTCCGGACTTCCTCATGGAGCATTCTTCGGAGTAGGAACAGTGGTGGCTTCAAGAATGGCAGGAAAAGGAAAAGAAGCCTTTTATATATCCATGATGTTTACAGGTCTTACGGTCGCCAATCTGGCAATGGTACCTCTGGTCACCTATATAGGACACACTTTCCACTGGAGACTGTACTTTGCTATTGTAGCAGTTATTGGACTTTTTGCTATCTTATTTTTAAAACTCTGGCTTCCCGCAATGGAATCCAACCAGAATACTCATTTCATGGAAGAGTTGAAATTCCTTAAAAATAAACAGTCTTGGCTGGTATTGGCCATTACAGCGATAGGATTTGGAGGATTGTTCACATGGTTAAGCTATATCACCCCTTTAATGACCATTGTTGCCGGAATCAAAAGCAGCCAGATGGCTTATGTAATGGTTCTTGCCGGAGCAGGAATGGTAGTAGGAAATCTGGTTGGAGGTATTGTTTCAGATAAATTGGGTCCGGAAAAAACCTGTTCTCTTTTGATCTTCCTGATGATGATTTCTCTTGGTGGTGTTTTCTTCCTTGCGGAATATAAAAATATTGCTCTGGTATTGACATTTATGTGTGGTGCTTTGTCCATGTCTATTGCATCGCCTATCAATATTATGATGATGAAAGCGGCCCCGAAAAGTGAAATGATGGCTGCCGCTTTTATGCAGGCTGGTTTTAATATTGCCAATGCAATGGGTGCTTTTCTTGGTGGTATTCCTTTGGAATATGGCTATTCATTCAATTATCCGTCATTGGTAGGAGTGGGAATGACATTGATTGGAGTAGTTATAAGTATAAGGTATATGTATCTGTACGGCTCAAAAACTCAAAATGAAGAAGAAGTGGCTGCGGAATGTGTATCATGTGATAAATAAAGAGTTATAGTTAAAAATAAAATCGCCTGTTTCAGTGAGAAACAGGCGATTTTTTATAAGATAAGTTTTATGCCTCTACTTCATCTCCGTTTTTACACCAATACAGAGCATTATATAAATTTTCTTTAGGAAAGGATTTAAATTCTCCCGGCATCAGGACACTGAAAATACTGGTGAAATTCTGTATTCCTGCTTTGTCTGTTACAATGGCTGCACGATTCCAATGGGCAAGGTTCTTGAACCCTAACAGCAAATCTTCAAGCCATGCTCCTACGGTAAAATTATCCAGATCGGTATCCAAATACAATAAATAGTTGAGTTCACCGAATTGCTCTACCTTCTCTTTAACACGCGGAATTACCAGTCTTTCAAAATCCTCTTTCGTTACTTCTCCCGTTGCATTAAATGCTGCAACATTCTCCGGAGCTTCTGGAATAATTGTTATCATAATAAATATTTTTTGGTGGTTTAGTTTAAAAAAATAACAATAATTACACCATTATTTGATGTATAATTGTTAAAAAAGGTATAAATATTGATATTTTAAATGTAAAATATCAATATGGATTTAAAATCAAATGAACCTTTCTGGCTTTTAAAAAACGGATTATTAGCATCTTACCCATCTTTAAAATCAAACGAAGAATGTGATGTTCTCATCGTGGGCGGAGGTATTACGGGAAGTCTGATTGCCCATCAGATGATAGAAGACGGATATAGTACGATTCTTATTGATAAGAGAGAACTTTGTAACGGAAGTACTTCTGCTACAACTTCAATGCTCCAGTACGAAATAGATGTTCCACTCTATGAACTGATAGAAAAAATAGGAGAAAAGGGCGCGATCTTAAGTTATAAAGCTTGTAGTGATGCTATTGATAGGATAGAAAAGCTTTCAAAATTAACCAAGTCAAATGCAGGTTTCAAAAGAAAAAAATCACTGTATTTTGCTTCAAAAAAGAAAGACCTCCAATGGCTGAAGAAAGAATACCAGGCGCGGAAACAAAACGGATTTGAAGTACAATGGCTGGAAGCAGAACAGGTTTTAGAACAATTTGAATATGACAATACCTATGGCGGAATTTTATCAAAACAAGGAGCAAGTATTGATGCTTTTCAGTTTGCTCATGAGTTATGTATACATAATGTAAAGAAAGGGCTTAAGATATTTGATAAGACTGAAATGGTAAAAGTAAAAGAACACAAAGGGTTTAATCTGGTTACCGTTGACAGTGGATTTGAGATCAAAGCAAAAAAAATCATTTACTGTATTGGTTACGAAAGTAAAAACCTGTTAAAAGAAAATTTTGTTAACCTGAAAAGTACCTATGCGGTAGTTTCCGAAATAGATAAAGACAAGTTTAAAAACATAAGCAGCACTTTAGTATGGAATACCGACGACCCGTATCTCTATATGAGAACTACTGATGACGGAAGGCTTCTGATTGGAGGAGGAGATGAAGATTTTTATGACGCAGAAAAGCGTGACGCCATACTCCATAAAAAAGAAAAAGAGATTCTGAAAAATCTAAAGAAAATAAAGCCGGATTACCACTTTTATCCTGATTTTGTATGGGCTGGTACTTTTGGTGAAACTAAAGATGGTTTACCTTACATCAGCGAACATGAGAAATTTAAGAACTCCTATTTTGTGCTAGGTTTCGGTGGAAATGGAATTACTTTTTCGGTAACGGGAATGAAAATGGCTTCTTTGTTTATGAAAGGTAAAAAGCATCCGTTATCAAGGTATTTTAAGTTTGGAAGATGATGCTTTGACAAATAGCCCGATAGAAAGACCTTAATTCCCCTCCTCCGGAGGGGTGTCGAAAATTCAAAGAATTTTTGACGGGGTGGTTTTATTCATTATCCAGCATCAAAAAAGCGGGCCTCAACCCGCTTACACTACAAACTATACCCATTCTTCTTAGCCAGTTCAAGAATAGAACTCTCAATCGCTTTTCCCAAATCGTCAGAATCATCAGTACCCCGTTTTTTCATTTCGGAATCTATATAAGTCTGACGTTTTCTGGAAAGTTCCTCAATTTCCTTTTGAATTTTTTCCCGAGCTGCTGATTTTATAGCAATTGTCTTTTGAATTTCTTCCTTGCTTTTTCCTTTCAATTCTGCAGGAAGTTCACTTTCTTTTACATTGGCGATAAATCCTGCATCTTTTTCAGCTTTATCCACAAGATCCCAGTGATCATTTTTATAAGCATTCTTTTTAGATTTGGCAACCGCTCTTTCCACTAAGTTGGATGCCGATTGGGCTTCTGCATTTTTATCCTGTGTGATCTGCTTAAGCCTGTATTCTGAGCCATGATTTCCGTAATAGATATATGTATCATTCAACTTTGCATTGCATTCAGAAATTCTGATGTCATAAGGTGTTTCAATATAGAGTACTTTTCTGTCGCTATCAATATTGAAATACTTTCCACCTCCTAATAAAGCTCCGTTTTGCCAGAAAGTCTGGATTCCTTCTTCCCGGCTTCCACAGAAAATGGTATTGGTGTAAATATTTTTACCTTTTGATTTTGAAACAACCTCTTTATAATTTATTTTTCCCTGATCAAATGATTCGTTACCAGCAATATAAATCAGTTTCATGCTTTTTTCATTGCTGTCCCAGTTCAGATTGGCTGAAGCGTCACGAATCACAGCGCCACAGTATTCACTGCCGCCATTGGTTCTTAATGCAAATAATTTTTCAGAAACCAGATCAAGATCCTGAGTGAGAGGAGTAACCTGACGGATGTAATTTTCATCACGGATTCCGTCATTACCGTATTCATACAGTGCAATTTCTATCTCGGGAGCTTTTCCGTTGTATCTAAGAGTAGTCAGTGTATTTACGATATTCCATAATCTGGATTTTGCCTGATCAATCAGTCCGTCCATACTATTGGAAGTATCCAGAAGAAGAGCAACCTGAATTTTGTTTTCTTTTGTGATGGAGTTTACGGGAATCAGTACGTTATTTTGAACCTGAAAATTATGATTTTCATTACTTTTTGCATAACGGTTATCAGGAAGATTTCCGGAGCTTAATAAAGCCGTACCTGCTGCAAGTGCTAAGATTTTTAAAGTTGTCATATTGTTATTTTTTTATAAGTTATAATTAGGAAATAGCGTTTCGTCGTTTATTATTTTGAATTTCTAAAGTAAAATTATCCCTATTTAAGATTTGGAATTACGAGACTTGGTGAATGAGTAGTTTGACTTGGTGAACCTGGCAACAAGCAAAAAATAAAGACAGCTCAGGAGGAACTGTCTTTTCAAATCTGTTATTTTTAAAGGATCTCGTATTTTGTTTTAATGCTGTATTTCAGCTTGATGTTTTCAATATTATCAAATGAAAAATCTATCGGAGAATCCGCCATTTCCAACTGAATATTGCTTGCTCTTCCTTTGTAAGCTACTGGCATAATCATATCGCTGGTGTAATCTTCTATTTCTACAATTTCAAGAGCGTTTCCTGTTTTTTTACCCATGCTTTCCAATAAGTAGTCAGCTTTTTCTTTGGCTGCCTTTAGAGCATTGATCTTAACGGCTTTTCTGAAATCCGCAATTTTGGTATTCTTTACCTCTGCAATGTTCAGGCTGCTTACCCACTTTTGGTTCAGATCTTCAAAGATCTTGCTAAGGCTTGATTTTGTGCCGGCTTTGAACTGATAATTTTTGGAAAACCTGGCTGTTTTAGAATAGATATTCTGGTACATGGCTTTGAACTTGATATCCTCGTTCTTTACTCCTGCGTTTTTTAAAATATCAAATAGCTTCTTTTCATTATCTGCCAGATCGTTTTTATTATCAGCTTTGATCCCTATGCTGAAGATAATTTCATCCGGTTCTACTTCCATTTCGGCAACGCCTGTTACTTCAATGACGTTTTTCTTTACTTCCTGAGCATTTACAAAGCTTCCAAGGGTTAAAATTCCGATTAATAAAAAATGTTTCAATTTCATAATTTCCTGTTTTTAAATTTTTAATTCTGATGTAAAATTACTCAGATCAGAAACCTGAATCCGGGAGACTTGGTGAAATGGAGCTTTCACTTGGTGAATAATTTTTGAGTGCACTATATATATGTATATCTTTGTTTTATGAAAATGCTTACACTTTTTACTTTCTTTTTACTGATGCTTTGGGGAAATACAATATCTTCCCAAACCACCAATAACAGTAGTACCGCTGTAGAAGAAGTGCAGGTAGAAACGAAGAAGCTGAAAAAAGCAATGGACAGTAAAAACGAACCTGCCCAGGCAGATTCTTATTATAATATCGGGGAAACATTTTTCAATGGCGGAAACTTTCCGAAAAGTGAAGAATATTATACAAAAGCCAAAAAACTGTATGAAAAACTCAATGACAAACCCAATATTGAAAAAGCTACCCGGAGATTAGCCCAGTCACAGGAAAAACAGAATAAAATAACGCCTGCCATCAGCAATTACAGCATGGCTGCACAGATGAGTTACAGCGAAAAAAGTAAAGCTGTCAATTCTAATGATGTGGCAAGGCTTTCTTCTCCTACACCGGAGCTTAAAGCAGAGGCTATTCAGAATAATATCAATCTTACTAAAAAAGAAAATGAGCAAGGCGATCTTGCAGAAAGCTACAGTCAGCTGGCAGATGTTAATCTCAGACAGAAAGACGTATCCAGTGCTGAAGAAAATCTGAATACCGCCTATCAAATTTCTAAAAAAGAAGCTCCTCAACAGGCATTGGCAATCAATCAGAAACTGGCAGATCTTTATGTGGAAAACAAAAACTATGATAAAGCTATTGAAGCTAAAAAGAAAGTGCTGAAGGAAGATTTCGTGAAAGAGAACTCACAGGAAAAAGTCAATCAGATTCAGGAGCTGGCAGATATCTATATTAAGAAAAATGATCCTAAAGAAGCGGTGGACCTGTTGAAAAATGCCTATGGAATTGCTTTAGACAAAGGTCATACGCTGGAAGCACAGAGAAGTGTGAAAAAACTGGACAGCCTTTATGCCATTTCAGGAAATCTAGATGCTTCCGTTCAGCTTTACAGAGACTTTTTGGGAAAACTTCCGAATCTCGTTTCCAAAGACAGAAGCCTTGTTGATAATAAGATTCTCGAAGATACAGAACAGCGAATCTCACAGCTGGAAAAAGAAAAAGAGCTGAAAGACGAGCTTATCAGAAAGAAAAATCTCTTTAATTATGGTCTGATTGGAGCTTTAATTCTTTTAACCGGATTGATTGTTTTTATTTTCAGAACGCTTAAAAAAGTTCAGATCAAAAATAAGAAAATTGCCTTGCAATCTTTGCGTAGAGAAATGAATCCGCATTTTATCTTTAACAGTTTAAATAGTGTCAATCACTTCATCGCAACCAACAATGAGCTGGAAGCGAATCAGTATCTTACAAAATTTTCCAAACTGATGCGCGGTGTAATGGAAAACTCTACTGAAGATTTTATTCCTTTTCAGCAGGAGCTGGATCTTCTTCAAAATTATCTTGCTTTAGAAAAAACACGTTTTGCAGATAAGTTCGATTATGAAATTGATGTAGATGAAAGCCTGAATATGCAAAACCTGCAGGTTCCGGGAATGCTGATACAGCCATTTCTGGAAAATGCCGTATGGCACGGACTCCGTTACAGAGCAGACAAGGGATTTCTAAAATTGAGCTTTGAGAAAAGTGGATCTCATCTGAAAATCATTATTGAAGACAACGGAATTGGGATTGAAGAAAGTAAGAAGCAGAAAACCCAGCACCAAAAGACCAGAGAGGGCAGAGGAATGAAAAATACACTGGAAAGAATCCAGCTGCTGAATGATCTGTACAAAAAAGACATCACCTGCTCGGTAAAGGATAAGGAAAACAACAATGGTGTTTTGGTAACCATCCGAATGAATCTTGCCTAACCGGAATTAAGGCGGATTGTATGATTGGTTAAATATCACTAATTTGCATCTGCAACCTATTATCAGCCACCTAAAATCTGTTCAAATGAAAATAAAAGCAGTCATTGTAGATGATGAACTCATAGCAAGGGAAGTTTTACGAAGCTATCTTACCAAATACTGTCCGCAGGTAGAAATTTTGGGTGAAGCTGAAAATATCAAAGAAGCTGTTCCGTTAATTGCTGAAAAACAGCCACAGCTGGTCTTTCTGGATGTAGAAATGCCTTTTGGAAATGCCTTTGATGTTCTGGAAGCCACCAGAGATTTCTCCTACGAAACCATTTTCATTACCGCATTTTCACAATATTCTTTACAGGCTTTAAATAAATCGGCAAGCTATTATATTTTAAAACCCATTGATATTCAGGAACTGATTCTGGCCGTCAATAAAGTGGCGGAGAGCCTTGAGAAAAAAGATGAGCTCAACCGGAATAAGATTCTTCTTGAAAACCTGAAATTAAAATCTGAAAAGCAGCAGTTGATTTTACCAACTTTACAAGGATTTGATGTTGTAAAGACCGAAGATATTGTCAGGCTTCAGGCGGATGGAAATTTTACTCAGGTATATCTTACAGACGGCTCGAAGAAGATGGTATGCCGTTTTCTGAAACACTTTGATGACCTTTTGGAAAATCCGTTTGTAAGGGTTCACCGTTCTCATATTATCAATACAGGTTTCGTAAAATCCTATCATAAAAGCGGAACGGTTATGTTGTCTGATGATACGGAAATTGAGGTTTCAGGAAGCTTTAAAGATAATTTCCTGAAGGTATTTTCATAGAATTTATTGTACCTTTAACAGACTTAAGGCATTATTTTTGACGTTTTTATAACAACCACACAAAATATTTCTGTCATGAAAACTATTCATAAAATTATACTTCCCGTTTCGTTAGGAGCATTGGGGCTTATCGTTTTCAATTCCTATTCTGTAAGAATTCCAAGAGGAGCAGCTGCAGTAAAGAATTTTGATCTTAAAAAATACCTTGGCAGATGGTATGAAATAGCCCGTTTTGATTACAGGTTCGAAAAAAATATGGATAATGTTACCGCAGAGTACACGGAGAATCCGGATGGAACAGTACAGGTAAAAAATAAAGGTTACGATTATAGTAAAAAAGTATGGAATGAATCCATCGGAGAAGCAAAATTTGTAAAAGACCCGACAGAAGCCCGCCTCAAAGTTTCATTTTTTAAACCGATATGGGCTGGTTATAATGTGATAGATATTGATGAAGACTATCAGTATGCGCTGGTAGCAGGAAGCAGCTTAAAATATTTATGGATACTTTCCCGTACCACCAGCATTCCGGAAAGTATCCGCCAGCGTTTCATTCAGAAAGCAAAAAAAATCGGCTATAATACCGATGAACTGATCTGGGTGAAGCATAACCAATAAAAAAACGAAGAAAACAGATGAGGTTCATCAACTAATTTGCTCTCTGTTTTCTTCATTCTAAGTTTTTAGCTGTTTATATATTCCTTCCATTCCTCAAAACGATGATCAATAACCTGTTTCATCAGATCATAGTTTTCGTAGGTATCCTCTATGTGATAGAATGTTTCGTATTCATAGTTGCTTTCCTCTGCTTTGGCATCAAAAATATTCACGTAATCATCAGCAAATGAACTGTATCTGTTTCCAAAATCGGTATCATCAGCATAATAATCTTTTGCAAAAAGATTCCCCAGTTCATTCAGATCATATTCGGAAAATTTTCCATCGCAGGAATCCATAACAAATTCTGCACCGGTAATTTCTCTTCGTTTTACCTTTTCTATTTCTTCTGCAGCATCTTCTTTAAGTTCATCGGAGATCAGATTGTTATGAATACACCAGTTCAGGAACATTCCTGTATGTGTAGCCCCGTTTTTCTGAGGAAGTCCTTCCGGAAAATCACCGCCATAATGCCATGAAGCATCATCATATTTAGACATAATTCTTCTTGTAGTTTTAGATAATTTCGTCAAAAATAGAAAAAATCAATTTATATTGCCGCTGCCACAGAATTTTCCGTCATTTGCATAGAATTTTTTTCAACAAAAAAACATATGGAAAAAGCTGTTCTGATTACTATCGGGGATGAAATTCTTTCCGGAAATACGGTAGATACCAATTCTAATTTTATTGCAACTGAACTTAAAAATATTGGAATAAAAGTTATTCAGATTCTTACGATCTCAGATGAAATTGAAACCATTAAGAATGCATTAAGCACAGCCTTTGAAATCGGGGATTTAGTCATTACAACAGGAGGGCTGGGGCCAACCAGAGATGATAAAACCAAAAAGGCGCTTGCAGAGTATTTTAATGATGAAATTGCTTTGGATGAGGCGACTTTCAACCACCTTAAAGGCTACATGGAAAGAAGAGGACGAGCTGATATTCTCGAAAGAAACAAAGAACAGGCTTTTGTCCCTACGAAATCTATTGTTTTTCAAAACCATTACGGAACCGCACCATGCATGATGATGGAGCAGGACGGAAAATTGTGTTACAGCCTTCCGGGGGTTCCTTACGAAGTAAAACCGCTCATCAAAGATCAGATTATTCCTTATTTGCAGCAAAGGTTCAGCCTACATTATATTCACACCAGAATTGTTTCTGTAGTGGGAATTCCTGAGAGTATTCTTGCAGACAAAATTGAAGACTGGGAACTGGCACTTCCTGAAAATATTGCACTGTCTTATCTTCCGGTAGGAACACGGGTGAAGCTTCGTCTGACTGCTTCCGGTGATAATGAAGAACAGCTGAAACAAAGAACAGAAGAAGAAATACAAAAACTGCTTCCTCTGGTAGAAGGCCACGTTATTGCTGTAACTGAAGATAAAATTGAAAATATTCTGGCCGAAATGCTTACCGAAAGGAATCTGACGATTTCAACGGCAGAGAGTTGTACCGGAGGTGAACTGGCAAAAATGATCACTTCAGTTTCCGGCAGTTCAAAATATTTTCTGGGTGGAATGGTAGCGTATGCCACAGAGAAAAAGATTAAAATTTTAAATGTTTCCCAAGAAACCGTGGATGAGTTTACCGTAGTAAGCGAACAGGTGGCAAAGGAAATGGCCAAAGGCTGCCAGCAATTGTTTGAAACTCATATTTCCCTTTCTACAACAGGCGTTGCAGGCCCAGGAAAAGGAGAAGATGGTAAAGATATAGGAACGGTTTATTACACGATCAGAATCAATGATCAGGAAGTAACCTCCAAATTATACATGCCTCATCTGGAAAGAGTAGACTTTATGGATTTTGTTTCCCAAAAGGTAATTCAGGATTTGGTAAGTCTTCTTGTAAACAGTTAAATACGAGTATATTTTTTAATTTTTTTTTAATTAATTTTTATACGGTTTTTCACGCTTTTTGAAAGCCCTACAATAAATTTCAAAAATCGTGGAAAATTCCAAACAGATTTTTCAGACCAGCAGCAAAAAACGCTGGAAAAGTGTACAATGGGGAAGCCGTGTTTTTATCTTTATAGGAATACTGCTTCTGCTTGCTTTAGGTCTGATGATGACTCTGGACAGAAGTCCTAAAATTCCTTTTAAAGAAGACTATAAAGCTGTTATTACAGCCAATAAGCCTTATCTTCAGGAGAATAAAATTTCCAAAGAATATAATGGGTTCAGAAGCTTTATTTCTGAAAAAACAATCCATACCAGTCTCGATAAAATTGAGAAAGCAAGAGCTGAAAGATACAAAAATCAGAACCGAAACTGGGCTCAGTTTCCGGGGGGAATCCGGTCTGCATTTTATGTGGCATGGGATCCCCAGTCGTTGATGTCTCTGAAAAGAAATATCAGACACGTCAATCTTGTTTTCCCGGAATGGTTTTTCCTTGATCCCAAAACAGGAGATTTGAAAACCAATGTGGATCCGGAAGGATACAAAGTAATTAAAAGAACAGGTGTTGCTGCGATGCCGATGCTGAGTAATAACTCTGACAGAGAATTCCGTTCAGAAGGTCTGGTAAAAGTTCTGAATGATCCACAGAAAAGAACTCACCTGATTCAAAAGATCACCCAGCAATGTAAAAAATATCACTTCAAAGGAATTAATATCGACTTTGAAGATATGAATCTGAATTCTGATGAGAATTTGATTGCCTTTATGAAAGAACTTTCAGAAACTTTCAAAAAGAATCAGTTGCTGGTTACCATGGATATTATGACGGATAACGATGATTACAATATCCCAAGACTGAATCCTTATGTAGATTATTTTGTGCTGATGGCTTATGACGAATATTCTGCAGGAAGTGATGCAGGTCCGGTTTCTTCTCAAAAATGGATTGAAGAACAGACTGGAAAAATCGTGAAACAAGTTTCTCCGCAAAAGATCATTTTGGGATTGGGAGCTTATGGATATGACTGGAGTTCCAATAAGGATGACAATACCTCCGTTACTTACATGCAGGCGATTACCAAAGCCAGTGCAAGTAAAGCCGTTATTGATTTTAATGACAATACGTTTAATTTAAATTATTCTTATACCGATTCTAAAAATTTAACCCACACCGTATTTTTCAATGATGCAGCTTCTATTTTCAATACAATGCGTTTCTCCTCAGAGTATCCTTTGGCTGGAACCGCACTCTGGAGACTCGGAAGTGAAGACAGCAGAGTCTGGAATTTCTATGATAAAGACCTTACGTTCGCTGGCCTCTCCAAGCTGAATTTAAAAACACTTGAAAATGTAAAAGGGCAGACCATGGTGGATTACATCGGAGACGGAGAAGTATTAGATGTTCTGAATACGCCTCATGACGGAAAAATTGCACTGGAAATTGATCCGAAAGAGAAAATTATCACAGACGAAAATTATATTACCTATCCAAGTTCTTATGAAGTAAAAAAATATGGAAGCGCTCCTCAGAAAGAGCTTGTCCTCACTTTTGATGACGGTCCGGATGAAACCTATACGCCGCAGGTTTTGGATGTATTGTCCAAATATCATGTTCCGGCAGCCTTCTTTCTGGTAGGATTGAATGCCGAAAAAAACCTTCCGCTTGTGAAAAGGATTTACCGCGAAGGACATGAGATAGGCAATCACACATTTACCCACGAGAATGTAGCAAAAGTAAGCCCGGAAAGGGCTTTGCTGGAAATGAAACTGACAAGACTGCTGATTGAATGTATCACAGGCCATAGTACAATTCTCTTCAGAGCGCCATATAATGCAGACTCTGAGCCTACCACTTCGGAAGAGATTATTCCGGTAGCTTTGGCCAGACAGCAGAATTATCTTGATATCGGAGAAAATATAGATCCTGAAGACTGGCAGCCAGGGATAAAAGCAGATGAAATTGTAAAACGTGTAATGGCTGGAATCAAGCAGCAGAGAGGAAATATCATTCTTCTTCACGATGCAGGAGGAGATACCAGAGAAGAAACGGTAAAAGCTTTAAAGATTCTGATTCCGACACTTCAGAAACAAGGCTATCATTTTACCAATCTAACGAATATTCTGCACAAAAGCAGAAACGAGTTGATGCCTGAAGTTCCTAAAACGAGATCATATTACATCATGCAGCTGAACCTTGTTTTGGCTACCGTTATCTATGGAGTAAGTCATTTTCTCGTGGCATTATTTACTATTTTCATTCTATTAGGATTAATCAGATTATTGCTGATGGCATACTGGGCTTTTAAAGAAAGAAGCAAAGAAAAAAAACTGGGTGAGTTTCCGGTTCTGAAATCTTATCCGAAGGTTTCCATCATAGTTCCTGCTTATAATGAAGAAGTGAATATTGTTTCTTCCCTGCAGAATTTGCTGAAACAGACTTACCCTAATTTTAATATCATTATGGTAGATGACGGAAGTAAGGATTCTACTTATGAAAAAGCAAAAACTGCATTTCCTGAACATCCGAAGCTGAAAATTTTTACTAAAAGAAACGGTGGAAAAGCAACCGCTTTAAATTTCGGAATAGCACAGACGGATGCTGAATATGTAGTATGTATTGATGCTGATACCAAATTACAGCAGGATGCAGTGAAATATCTTATTGCAAGATTTTTAAATTCAGATCCGGAAGAAAAAATAGCAGCGGTAGCAGGAAATGTGAAAGTAGGAAACAGAGTCAACTGGCTTACCAGATGGCAGGCTATAGAATATACAACAAGTCAGAATTTTGACAGGCTGGCATATGCTCACATCAATGCGATTACCGTTATTCCGGGAGCTATCGGAGCATTTAAAAGATCCGTGATCATTGAAGCAGGAGGCTATTCATCCGATACCTTGGCAGAAGATTGTGATATTACCGTAAAAATATTAAAAGCAGGATATACGGTTGCTAATGAAAACAGAGCCGTTGCTGTCACAGAAGCTCCGGAAACCGTGAAACAGTTTTTAAAACAACGTTTCCGATGGACCTACGGAATCATGCAGATGTTCTGGAAACAGAGACAGACTTTCCTTAACCCTAAATATAAAGGATTGGGACTTTGGGCAATGCCGAATATTTTATTATTCCAATATATTATACCATTTTTCTCACCATTGGCAGACGTGATAATGTTCTTTGGAATTCTTTCCGGAAACGGAGACAAAATATTCACCTATTATCTGATCTTCCTTTTGGTGGATGCTTCACTAGCTTTAATTGCATTCATCGTGCAGCGTGAAAAGCTGATTAATCTGCTGTATATTATTCCACAGAGATTCGGGTATAGATGGCTGATGTATATTGTATTGTTTAAAAGTTTAAGAAAAGCACTGAAAGGCGAAATGCAGTCCTGGGGATTTCTGAAAAGAACCGGAAATGTAAAAGAGATAGCAACTTCATGATAACTAATAAAGGCTGGAAGCAGGAAGAATGAGGCTGGATGTTATTATTCAGGAAGCTGAAGTTTGTGTTATGACTTTCATAACTTCCAGCTTCCTGCTCCCAACTTCCCATTTAGGATGCTTTCATGTTATTTGTTTAAATTTTTTTCGTTGAAAAGTAACAAATCCGAAATAAATTATACCTATTCTAAAAATTGTTATCATAATGAAAAAAATAACGCTTTCTTTGTTTTTAATAGCAGGGATCTGTACTCAGACTACGATGAGCGCACAAGCTAAAGCTGCTAAAGTAGCAGTGAATAACACAGATAAAGGCTTAGACCTTAGCTTGATGGACACTTCGGTGCGTCCTCAGGATGATTTTTACAACTATGTAAGTGGAACCTGGATGAAAACAGCCAAAATTCCATCTGACAAACCAACATGGGGAAGCTTCAACAAACTGGCTGAGGATACGGATAACAATTCCATGACCATCCTGAACTCTCTTCTGAAAGATAAATTTGCTGACGGAAGTGAAGGAAAGAAAATTCAGGATCTGTATGCCACTTATATGAATATGCAAAAGAGAAATGCAGACGGCATTAAACCTATCCAGGAAAACCTGAACAAGATTGATGCTATTAAAAACATGGCCGATCTTCAGAACTACCTTACTTCTGTAACCAAAGAAGGGGAAAACGTTTTCTACGGATGGGGAGTGGATGCAGACCTTAAAGATTCTAAAATGAATGCCGTTTATCTAGGAAACGCTTCATTAGGTTTAGGAAGAGATTACTATCAGAAAGTAAACGAGAAAAATACAGAAGCAATTGCTGAATATCAGAAATATGTAGCTTCAATGCTAAAAGAATTAGGATACAAAAATGCTGATGAAGCAGCAAAAGGTATTGTTAATTATGAAAAAAGCATCGCAAATACTTACCTGACAAACGAGCAGAGCCGTGATAACACCCTTCAGTACAATCCTAAAACGATGGCTGAACTTTCTGCTTTAGTAAAAAATGTTGACCTTCCAGGTTACCTTAAAAAAGTAGGCGTAAATTCTGACAAAGTAATTATCAGTGAATTAGGATTCTATAAGAACTTTGATAAATTGGTAAACGCTCAGAATCTTCCTGTGATCAAGGATTATCTGAAATTTCACATGATCCACGGAAGTGCTTCTTACTTAAGCGAAAACTTAGGAAACATGAAGTTTGCTTTCTATGGTAAATATCTGAGAGGACAGCAGGAACAAAGAGCTCTTAACAAGAGAGGATTTGAATTGATCAACGGTACTTTGGGAGAAGCTTTCGGAAAACTATATGTTGAGAAATATTTCCCTGCTGAAGCAAAAGCTCAGATGGTGGAATTGATTGACTATTTAAAGAAAAGTTTCGCTGTTCACATCAACAACTTAGCGTGGATGTCTTCTACCACTAAGGAAAAAGCAATGCAGAAACTGAACAAGTTTACTGTAAAAGTAGCTTATCCGGACAAATGGAAAGATTATTCAAAATTAAATATCGTTTCTGAAGCTAAAGGAGGAAATCTATATCAGAACCTTCAGAACATCGGTGAATGGCAGTATAACAAAGATTTGGCTAAAATTGGGAAGCCGGTAGATAAAACAGAATGGGGAATGACGCCACAAACTGTAAATGCATATTACAATCCGGTAAACAATGAGATTGTATTCCCTGCAGCCATCCTTCAGCCGCCATTCTTTAATCCTAAAGCTGATGCTGCGGTAAACTTCGGAGGAATCGGAGCCGTTATCGGTCACGAAATGAGCCACGGATTTGATGATTCAGGTGCACAGTTCGATGCAGACGGTAACTTAGTAGACTGGTGGACTCCGGAAGATAAAGCAAACTTCGAAAAAGCAACAAAAGCTCTTGCTTCTCAGTATGACAAATACGAGCCTGTAAAAGGAACTTTTGTAAACGGTACTTTCACAAACGGTGAAAATATCGCTGACTTAGGTGGTGTAAATATCGCTTATGATGCTCTTCAAATGTATTTAAAAGACAAAGGAAACCCAGGGAAGATCAGTGGATTCACTCAGGATCAGAGATTCTTCCTAAGCTGGGCAACGGTTTGGAGAACATTATCAAGTGAGAAATATATGGTGAATCAGGTGAAAACTGACCCGCACTCTCCAGGATATTTCAGAAGCTTCGGTCCGCTTATCAACGTTGATGCCTTCTATAAAGCATTCGATGTGAAAAAAGGAGACAAATTATACAAAGCTCCGGAAGAAAGAATTAAAATCTGGTAACAATAACAACCGCTCAGCAATGGGCGGTTTTTTTTAGGTGGCAGGTGATGGGTAGCAGATGATAGGATTTTGGGATTAGGGATTAGGGAATCGAATGATATATATTTGTCGTAGTGGCTTCCATTATTCCCATCCTCTGGAGGGGTGTCAAAAATTCTTTGAATTTTTGACGAGGTGATAAACTCTAAACTCTAAACTTTTAATCCAAATCCTCCACCCATATATAAATATCATTCATTACATATCATTAAAGTTTGTATATTTGATAAGTTTGTGTAAAATCAAAAATTATCTTTAATGAAAAAGCTAAATATTGGGATACTTGCCCTTTCAGGTATTGTATTTCTTAACTCGTGTGGCGCAGCAAAGACTGCAGGAACTGAGAATAAAACTGAAGCTGCAGCAAAAGTAGCTGAACCGGTAAAAGAAGAAGCAAAAGAAGAGGGAATTAATTTATCGTATATGGATACCAGTGTCCGCCCGCAGGATGACTTTTTTAGCTATGTGAACGGAAACTGGGTGAAAACTACTCAGATTCCTTCCGATAAAGCCAGCTGGGGTTCTTTCAATGCGTTGAGAGAAAATGTAGATGATGCTTCATTAGATATCTTAAACAAAATTCTTACCGAATCATATCCTGCTGGGTCAGAAGGACAGAAAATCCAGAATCTGTATGCTTCTTTTATGGATACCAATAAGAGAAATGCAGAAGGTCTGGCACCTATCAAAGCTGATCTTGCCAAAGTAGATGCTATTAAAAGTCTTGGTGATCTTCAGAAATACCTTTTGGATGCTACAAAATTAGGAGACAACTCTTTCTATGGATGGAGAGTAGGTGCTGATATGAAGAATTCCAACATGAATGCGGTATATCTTGGCGGTCCTGATCTGGGATTAGGAAGAGATTACTATCAAAAAGTAAACGATGCCAATACTAAAACATTAGCAGAATATCAAACCTACGTTGGAAAGCTATTCGGGGTTTTGGGATATAAAAATTCTCCTCAGGCTGCACAGAATGTGGTAGATTTTGAAAAACAGCTTGCCAATTATTTATTGACTCTTGAGCAGAACAGAGATGCCAATTTAAGATACAATCCTAAAAACGTATCAGAATTGTCAGGGCTTGTAAAAAACGTTGATCTTGCCAAATACCTGAAAGATGCGGGCGTAAATACAGACAGGGTAATTATCGGAGAACTGAAATATTACCAGAATATGGATCAGTTCATTACGCAGAAAAACCTTCCTCTGCTGAAAGACTATCTGAAATATCACATCATCAACGGAAATGCAAGCAATCTTGATGACAGTTTAGAGCAGATCAGATTCGATTTCTATGCTAAATATTTACAGGGTCAGAAAGAACAGCGTCCAATGAACAAAAGAGGGCTTTCCCTTGTCAATGGTGTTCTTGGAGAAGCTTTCGGAAAACTGTATGTAGACAAATATTTCACTCCTGAAGCTAAAAAGCAGATGGAAACGTATATTGATTACCTTTTAAAATCATTCAAAACACATATCGCCAATATAGACTGGATGTCTCCTGAAACGAAAGTAAAAGCTCAGGAAAAACTATCCAAGTTTACGGTGAAAATTGCTTACCCTGATAAATGGAAAGATTATACCCAATTGAAAGTAGAATCTCCAAAAGAAGGGGCTACCCTTTATTCTAACCTTCAGAATGTTGCAGCATGGCAGTATCAGAGAAGTTTGGATAAAGTTGGAAAACCTGTTGACAAAACAGAATGGGGAATGTCTCCGCAAACGGTAAATGCATACTACAGCGGATCAAACAACGAAATTGTATTCCCTGCAGCTATTCTTCAGCCGCCTTTCTACAATCCTAAAGCTGATGCCGCGGTGAACTTCGGAGGAATCGGAGCCGTTATCGGTCACGAAATTTCTCACGGATTTGACGACAGCGGTTCGCGTTTCGATGGAGATGGTAACCTGAATAACTGGTGGACGGATGCAGACCGTAAAAACTTCGATGCAAAAGTAGGTCAGTTAGCCGCTCAGTACAGTGCTTACGAACCTGTAAAAGGAAGCTTCGTAAACGGTAAATTCACAAGCGGTGAAAACATTGGTGACTTAGGTGGAGTAGCGGTGGCTTATGATGCCCTTCAGATGTATTTAAAAGATAAAGGAAACCCAGGTAAGATCAGCGGATTCACTCAGGATCAGAGATTCTTTATGAGCTGGGCTACGGTCTGGAGAACTAAAGCTACCGATCAGTATATGATTAATCAGGTGAAGACCGATCCGCATTCTCCGGGAATGTTCAGAGCTTTTGGGCCATTGGTAAATCAGGACTCATTCATCAAAGCATTTGATATCAAACCGGGAGACAAAATGTATAAAGCTCCTCAGGACAGAATAAAAATCTGGTAATTTTACCTTAAATTGTTAGAAAAGAAAGAATCTGCTTCAATACGAAGCGGATTCTCTTTTTAATATTCTTTCTTATAATTCCGGAGCACAAACTTTATTCCGGTTTCCATAATATCTCCCATGGTTTTACAATACTTGAAATTGACATCGTAGGTGAGTTTTTGTAAAGCAGTTCTTAGTTCTATAACATTGGCTTCCGGTGCTATATTGTCTTTTTTCATAATAGAAATCAGTTCATCAAATCTGTTTTGGCTGCTTGTAACTCTTTTTACGATCTGCGAACGTACTTCCTTACGGTACTGTTCTATAGAACTTGGTTTGAGTTTTTCCAAAACCATATTCACCATCTGATTGTTTTCTTTAAAATATTGGGGAAGATATACTTTCAGATTTCCCTCATACGTTTGCTGATCAAAATCGATAGGGCGGATTCTGTAAATAACCTGGTCGAAATCATGGATGGGAATTACAACATAATTATAAGAACGCATGTCACCAAGAAGCCCGATAAGGCAGCGTTCATTAAACTTCACAAATTCCTTGGAGATCTGTGCTTTTTCCAGTTCTGTACAGTTGGCAAGGTGCTTCTGGATAAAAACATCTCCGGGAATTCCTAAAATATGTTCTTCAATCAAAGTGTTTTTATAAACCAGAAAATTAATCCGGTTGGGAGAAAGCAGGTCTTCAAGCTCCAATCCGAATATTCGTGAGGCATCAGCCTGTTTAATATAAAAATAAGTATAATTATCATTAAGTACATTTCTTACCCGGATCCGGAAAGGTTTAGAATTCCCGAAAGTACAAAAATCGATCGTGTCAACTTTCAGATAAGGTAAAGTAGCCGTATCTCCATCAGAATGAAGGAGGGTATAAATTTTATTTAAATTGGCCTCTATTTCTTTAAACTCATATTCAGAATACAGCACCCCAAGCCACAAAGTATCTTTGCCTTCTTTATCCAGAATTCTCACACTGTCACTAAACCTTAAAAGGTCTTCATACAGAAACTTGATCTTGGTGGTTCTGTTATATTTTTCCAAATACTGCTGTAACGCTTCCGAAACTGGAAATATGGGTTTTCTGAACGCTATTTTTACATCTTTCATGACACTGTTCACTTTGTTTAAATATAAAAAATATTTTTTGCAAAGTGAGAGAAATTCTTATTTTAATATTCATTAGGCATGTTTGTGAAAGAGTAAAACAAACAAAAATTTTATTTTATTTTTCTTGGAAGACTTTATTTATTTTTTCATAGCTTAGTGATATCGTAATGTGTTGATTTTATGTTGAATAAATGCAAAATAAATTTGATGATCCAGGAAAAATCTTAGTAAAATTTTTTATGTTACAGTTTTTTTTTAAATTTAAACATTGGATTGGTAATTTATTTGATTCATCAGTAAATTATTCAAAGACAAATCCAAACCAAATTAATAAATCTCAAAATAACAATAATATGGCAATGTTTAATTATGGTGTTGGCGGAAACGAGGTAAAAGTAGACGCTAATGAAGCTATTCAGGAAATACAGGAAAATAAATCACTGATAGTAAGCCAACTTACAACAGAAGAGTCTTATACCCCTGAAATTGTAACAGGATTAAAAACCGTGGAAGATGTTTTCAAACATTTTCAGCCTGCAATATCTGTACAGCATGAAGCAGAAGACGGTGGAGTGATAGAAGAGGAATTCCGTTTTCAAAACCTTGGAGACTTTACCCCTAAAAGCCTTACTCAGAAATCAGATTATCTGCAGCAGCTGAGCATGGAACAGGAGCAGTACAACAAAATAGTACGTCAGCTGAAAACCAACAAAATTCTACGCAACATGCTGGAGAACGATCAGACAAGAGCTGCGTTCGTGGAAGTATTGAAAGAAGTGGCACAGGAACTTGAAAAATAATTAAAGACTACATTAAATCATGGATAGCAAATTACAGGCACAAGAAAGCCAGCAGCAGGGGCAGCAGCACTCAGGGCAGCCGAAAGGCAACCCGCTTGCAGAGCTTAATAAAATAGGAGGTTTTGGCTTTGTTGAATCCGTTGTAGACGGTATCGCCAATATGAACCCAACAAGAAAGGCAAGAAAAGAAATCTTCCTGAATGACAGTAATAAAGCAGACGAAAGAAAAGAACTTCTTCAGAAGATCAATCTTTGGATAAACCTTTTAGAGGGGAATGAATCTGCAGATAAAATGGCCGATACGTGCAAAAGTAAAGCACAACAGGCCGATCAGAACTTAAAAACAAACTTAAAAAATACGCTGGATGCCGTTCGTCTGCTGGAAACCAACTACAGAACAGTAGCTCAATTCTACAAAAATACAGAATTGGATAAGGTGGATAACGTAAGCATCGTCAATGCAAGCCTTGAACAGGTATCCGATCTGGATAATCCTTTGTTCATTGATGCTATTGCAGAAGAGTTCAAGAACTATTATGACCGCCTTGACCTTAGAGATAACTACTCAATCCTTGCAATTCCAGGATATTTAGGGTCAAACAAGGTCATTGAGAAATGGGCAAAAATCTGTAACGAAAACAAAGTAATGATGGTTACAGACTTCGCCAACCTTGATAAGCCGGATGATGTTGTAGATTTATTCCACTCTGCCAACCTTACCGGAGGCGAACTTCACAGAAGTAACGTGATTATGACGTGTAACTGGCTGGTAGGACGCGGTAAAGCAGAAGAAGTAGGGGAAGAGGAAAACGTAGAGCTTCCACCTTCCACTTCATTAGCAGGGAAAATCCACAAAACACTGATGTCTCAGGTAGCAGCAGGTAAAAAGCACGGTAATATCAATGAAGTAGATGCTGTAAAATTCGAATTGAAGAAAAGTGAGATTTCTCAGTTGGAAAAAATGGGCCTTGTACCAATGGTCAACGAATACGGAAAGATTATGGCTTTCTCTGCGAAGACCTTATTTACAGGAGACAATATTGGTCTTCAGACGTATTCCGTAGTGCGTGTATTCGACTATGTAACAAAGGTATTGCTTGATTTCCTTAACAGAAGAGCCTTCGAAAACTGGAATGCTAAGAACGAGGATGATTTGAGAAGACAGATTGTAACATTCCTGGATAACATCAAAGGGCCGGACAAATTGATCGAGAAATTCAAAATTGTTCGTTTTGAGCAGGATAGAGTGAACAAAGACAGAGTATGGCTGGATATCCGTATGACGCCTTATTTCCCTACAAAAAGTTTCGTTATTAAATTGGACGGACACAAAGGAGATGATGGCAACGAATGGGATGCAGAATATACTCAGGAGTAACATCAACACACTTTACATAACAAAAACCGATGCAATTTTACATCGGTTTTTTTTCAACCAACACCTATGAAATTGAATATGAATAAAACACTTATTATTGGATTGCCTATCATGTTGATCATCCTTTTGATAAGCTGTGAAAAAAAATACCAAAGTCCGGGTCATTATGAAAATGATCTTTTTGCTGACGAACACCAGGAAGGAAAAGCATACATCATGAATAGAGATGAGTGTTTTGATGGCAGTGAACTCGTTATTGCAAGTTCAGATGTAATACTTTCAGACAGTTCAAAAGGCCGTGGAAAATCATTCTTTCTCTATAAAGTAAAATCTGGAAAAGTATTGAAAACGGTAAGAGATTCTACAGTAGAAATGCCAATGCTGTTTTTATCTCAATACAAATTAAAAATAAAGAACACGGATTCTATGTATGTTTATCTGAAGAAACTTGAAGGATACCGTTTTATAGCCAAAGACAGGAACCTTAAATACCAATGGTTAAAAGCGGCTCCGGTGTATTCTGTTGAGATAAATTAACGTTAAATTCAATTCTTTTTATATCACTCTATCATGATTTTTTTTATTTTTGTTTTTGAACCAACACAAAAACACGATGAAAAAAAATGTAATCCTATATGAGGGTATATCCCTTCATTCTCTCCTACAATTAGATCAGAAAAGTAATATCTGTCAAAATAGTTTCCAGCCTGAAGTTATTTATAAATTATAGTAACCATGACAGGAAATATTACCGGGGAGCAAAATCCTCAGGTAGGAACAACATACTCCTACGAAGTTAAACCTTCCGGTCTTTCATTCGGACTGAAGGGTGAATATGAATGGTATATTTATAAGAGACAAAAGAACAGAAGCTGGAAAGATATCACCGGGACACCTAAAACTGGTGAAAAAGTAACCTACAAGTTTGGAGAAATAGCACTGGGAATAGAATTTCAAATGAAAGTCTATGAGATTAAAAAAGGTGTTTTACCGGGACTTCCTGATACCAGAGAACTGGCTGGAAGTCTTACCATTATTCCTGCCAGTAACAAAGTCCCGAAGATTGATAAAGTAGTACTCTTCAACAGAGGAGCAAAAGACTTTAATAAAGCCAGTTATTATGATACTCTTATTGCGCAGGCTCATTGTATTGCGATGTTTAATAAAGAGATTGAGTTTCACCTTTGGGAAGATGACGCTCCTGGAAAAGGCCACGATGCCAATATTAACAAAAACAACCGTCACACACGCAGCTATAAGGCTCACGTCAATGAAAAAGGGATTGCGGAAGTCTCCATTCCTCTGATGTCTGATGAAAAAATCCTTCGTCAGATCGCCAATCAGTTTCTGATGAAAGATGACAGAAATGAAGGCGCGAATCACGAGTATTATGTTACGGCCAATTACTCCGGGAAAATTCAGGGAGCCAGCCAGGTGAATGTAGATGTAGCCAATCCGGATTATAAAGGACTGCCTCAAAACCAGCCCCAACCTAAGCCGCAGCCTGAGAAGCACACGCCAAAATTCCCGGTCGGACAAGGAGACGCGCCCAAACAACCTGATCCTAAAGGCAATATTATAGAAGCCGTTTTCATAGATGATACCGGAAAAGAGCTTTCCAAAGTAGTGGTAGGAGATAAAGTGAGGGTAAGAATTCACTCCAAAAACATGGTGGGAAAACACATCCAATATGTCATCTGGGAATCTGACCCGGTATTCCAAGATGAGGTTTACCGAAGCAGAATGATTAAAATACCCGCAGATATATGCGACACTTCAGGATTTTTCATTACCAAAGATATTTTTCAAAAAGGAACAGGCTCTCCTATAGGCAATTCGGATTCGGATAAACAAAATTATTTCATCGAAATTATCTCCAAAGATCTTTCTGCGGAATCTCAGAAATTTGGTGTAAATTCGGAAGGTTTGATGCAGGTGGAGAAGGTGAAGAGTGCGGTGGGGGTGGAGAAGCAGCCGGAGCCCAACAATTCAAAAGACGAAAAAGTATGTGAATGCGAAGCAAGAGTAAGAGCATTTATCAGAATGTTAAGAGTAAAAGAAGGTACAGATACAGAAAATGGTTACACAACTCAATATAGTGGGAAACAGTTCTCAGATCTAAGCAAACATCCTGAAGAAGTAATTACATCTGGTAAATATTCATCTTCAGCTGCAGGTGCATATCAAATAATGACGGATACATGGAAAAATTTGACAGGATATTATCAGGACAAAAATAAAAACTGGCATTATTCTGAAAAGTTGGACTATTCAAAAAAATATAATATCACTAGCTTTGATCAAGAATCTCAAGATAAATTCTGCTTAGTAATTATGAAGCACAATTATATCCAGGACCGTTCGGATAGCTTCTATAATCCTGTTGTATGGAAAGATAAGAAAAAGAAGATTCGTGATACAATAAAAGAAGAAAAATTAAAAGAATGGAGAAGAAGATTTAAAGGAAAACAAGGAGATATCATCCAAATGATTATTGATAATGATATTGAAAAAGCTGCTCTTATTTCTAGTTTATGTTGGGCAAGTTTACCAGACTCCCCCTATGGGCAACAAAGTTCATCATATACTTTTGATATGGTAAAGGCTATTTACCAGAAAAACCTTAAAGAAGAACTAATTGAACCAAGTAAAGAATTACATTTAAAAAAAGGTTTTTTAAAAGAATTTGGATATGGATGTTGTGAATCAAATGATAATAAAGAAGCTCAATCCAAAAATGAATGTCCAGAAGATTGTTCACAATGTTTTCATTATGCTGATGTATGGGAAAATCCCGAGATAAGTTCAGATAATGGAGGAAAAAATAATAATAGATTTGGATATAATTCTGCAAGGGGGCATAAAGGAATAGATATTCTTTCAGGTCCAACATATAAAGATGTACATTCTCTAATGTGTGGCGAAGTTACAGCTATAGTAAATACTTTTAAGACGAACGAATATAGATATAAAAGTTTAGGTAATACTTTAATGGTAAAATCTAAAGATAAAGATGGGAAAACTGTATTTATCTTATATTGTCATCTTAATAAAATATATGTTAAAAAAGGGGAAAAAGTAAAACATGGCCAAAAAATAGCCCAATCAGGATCGACAGGAAATGCTTCAAGCAGTGAATTTCTAAATGGAGTAAATGGCTCGGGAATTAACAAGAAATACTGGCATTGTCACATTGAAGCAGCAACAAAAGGTGATGGATACCATAATTTCCGTGACCTAGGCTCATACAGAGTAAAAGCAGAAGATTATATGAAAACAAAATTTGATAAAAATGGTAATCCGATTAAATAGTATAGTAACAATAATAAGTTTTTTATGTTTATTAGTATCATGTAGAAATGATGCAAAAGAAAAAAATATAACGACCAAAGTCATTAATAAAGAAATCACTCAGGTTGATTTTCTTAATAAGAAATATTTCAAAAGATATTCAATGTCTGTTGATGAATCAACACCAGCTCACCATCCTCATTACAATTATTTAGATTGTGAAAAAGAAGGTTATTTCTCTGTTCATTTCATTCCCAAGGATAAAACACTCATTTCTTTTTGGAAAGATCAATATTTTAAGGAAAACAAATATGAATATGATGATTGGGAAACTGAAAATAAAATTGTTTCTAAGCTTTTAAATGGTAAGTATGAATTATATAATATTTTTTGTTTTCAAATAACAAAAAAATACTTAGATACATCTTCGGGCTGCACAGAAGAAAGTATTAATATAAAAGAAGAAAGTATTGCTGACTTATACCTTTATAATTTAAAAACAAAGAAATGGGATTTTTTAAAAAGTCTGAAAGTATCAATTTTACCACCTTTTGCAGATAATAATTTTTTCATAAAAAACTTTCCAGATCTTATTCATCAAATTGAAAATCAACCATCAACAGTAATAAAAGATTCTATAACAATTCCTAAATCTTCCATTTGGTCAACTGACTGCAAAGCTGATAAATTCATTAGTATTAAAACAAAAATTAACAATATACAATTTACAATACCTGGAAGGTTTTCAATGAATGCTCAATTAAAAAAAGTGAGTAATAATAAATATGAATTTTACTTTACCGACTTTCCTTCAATCATCCCACTTCCCGATGAAATGCAAAACTGGGAAAATTTAGACAATAAAAAGGCCGTTGGTCATATTCAAATAATTGATGAATCTAAAATAAACTTAACATGGTTTGGCTTTTATAGTAAAAAAGCTAAAAAAAATATACAAACCGAAAATCCTTTCATTAAAGAACATAATGTTCCAGCAAGCCTCATAAAATGTTCTGAATAATAATAAAAGCATTCATTTTTCAAAACAAAAAGGAAAACCCATAAATAAAACCTGTCAGCCAGACGCTAAATCATGTGAGTTTAAAAACCTGTCAAATAAGTATAAATTTATTTTAGAAGCCGAAGAATATAAAAATGAGAAGGAACAAAAATATCGAACTTCCGCGTGGATTATTATAACAAATAAAAAGAATGGAAAATTGCAGGAGATTCATTATGAACCAAATTCATGGACAACTTATAGTGATTTGCCGTGTAACAACTTTTTTGTAAAAGATTTTAATTTTGACGGTTTAGAAGATTTTGCAATTGTTTGGGATCAGGGAGGTGTCGAAAAGTTATATGAATATTATCTTCAAGATAAAAATGGAAATTTTTCTGCTTTAGCATCTTTCCCTTTACAACATGGAATTTTAGCAGAAAATATTGATGTAACAAACAAAACAATTACAACACAAAGTATTATAGGATGTTGTCATGTTAATATAAATAAATATAAGCTTAATTCTAATACTACCTGGGATATTTCTTCGGAACAGCAGGAACTAAAGAAAAAATAATTTATAATACATAAAATATGATTAGCAACTGATGAATCTTTTTTAACTTTATGATCATATATATTCAAGTAATTAGGAAGAGATAAGAGTAAAAAAAATAAATTTATACAATAACGGATTCATAGTCAGAACATTTTCTCCATAAATCTATTTTTCATGTAACAGAAACAAAAAATCTCTTTCAAAATCAAAACAGGTAAAAAATAAAATAAACCTATCTTTGCAGCATTGAAAATAATGTTCAGGATGAAGAGAAAATCATCTCTTCAGTGATTTAAAATAAGATTGATTTTTGGAAAAAAATAAAACAGCTTCGGAATTTCTATACGTTGGCAGCAAAATCCTGAAATGGTATAAAAATAATGCAAGAGATCTGCCTTTCAGACAGACAAAAGATCCGTACAAAATCTGGATCTGTGAAATTGTATTTCAGCAGACGAGAATCAACCAGGGATTGAATCATTATAATAATTTCATTAAAAGATTTCCCGATGTAAAAACGCTGGCAGAGGCTGAAGAAAACGAAGTTTTATTGTATTGGAAAGGGTTAGGTTATTATTCCAGAGCTATTAATATACATAAAGCCGCCCAACAGATCATGAATGATTATCAGGGTGTCTTTCCTCACCAATACGAAGAGATTTTAAAACTGAAAGGAGTAGGAAAATATACAGCTGCAGCTGTTTCAAGCATCTGCTTCGGTGGAAAAATGCCTGCTGTTGACGGGAATTTCTACCGTGTTCTGAGCCGTCTTTTTGCGGATGATTTTGATATTTCAAATTCAAGAGCATTTACCTATTTTTCTGAATTGGCCGCCTTGGTGATGCCGGAGAATGTAGGAGATTTTAATCAGGCTATGATGGATATCGGCTCGGAAATCTGTAAGCCCAAAAATCCATTATGTGGAGAATGCCCTTTAAATGAAGACTGCCTGGCATTTTCTATGCAGAAAATTTCAGATTATCCTGTAAAAACCAAAAAAGTAAAAGCAGAAGATCTTGCTTTAACCTATTATTTTGTTCACAAAAACGGACATTTTCTGATCCGTCAGAGAGCAGATGACTTCATCTGGAAGAAATTATTTGAATTTCCGACAGCTATTCCTTCGGATATGGAATCCTTCATTACAGGTTCAAAAACGGTTACCCATAAACTGACTCATAAGAATTTAAGCATTGAGATTTGGAATGTTGAGGTTACTTCAGAAAAACAATGGAATGATTTTATTGCTGAAAATCAATACCTGATTACAGATCTTGAAGGCTCTCATGAAAAATCCTTTCCGAAGCCTTTGGAAATTTACATTCAAAACGCTCTGAAAGACTGAAATTTGTCTTCTGAAATCTGAAATCTAATTTGTACTTTTGCAAAATGATTAAAAAAGTCATTTTTATTTTTGTATCGCTGCTTTTGATTTCATGTGGAAAAGACCCTTCACCAAAACCTTATGGAGAACTGCGTCTTGAATATCCTGCACCGAAATACCAGAAGTTTGAAAACAATTGCGCCTATACCTTTGAGTATTCGGACTTTGCTTCAATTGCACCAGCCAAAAAACCTTGCTGGTTCTATCTGAATTATCCTAAAATGAAAGCTAAGCTATTCGTTACCTATTATCCGATACAGAACGACTTTGCTGACCATATCAAGGAAGCCGAGAAAATGGTATATGAGCATACCATTAAAGCCAGTTCCATAGATACAAAATCCTTCGAGTACCCTGAAAAAAAAGTATACGGGAACTTCTATGAGCTGAAAGGGCAAAGCGCTTCCAATCTTCAGTTTTACGTTACAGACAGTACGAAACACTTCGTGACTGCTTATTTATACTTTAATACGAGACCGAAACCGGACTCTCTTGCCCCCGCAGTAAATTATATCAAAAATGATATGAAACATCTGCTGGACACTTTTGAATGGAAAAAATAATTACTTTTAATATACATTGAAAAATATATGAAACTTTTAGTTGTAGGAAGTGTTGCATTTGATGCAATTGAAACACCATTTGGTAAAACGGACAAAATTTTAGGAGGTGCAGCCACTTATATCGGAATCACTTCATCAATTTTAGGCGTTAAATCCGGAATTGTTTCTGTAGTAGGAGGAGACTTTCCACAGGAACATCTTGACATGTTCACAAACAGAGGTGTAAACATCGAAGGAATTGAAATCGTGAAAGAAGGAAAAACATTCTTCTGGTCCGGAAAATACCACAACGATCTGAATACAAGAGATACTCTGGCTACAGAAGTAAATGTACTGGAAAACTTTGATCCGAAAATCCCGGATTCAATGCAGGATGCCGAAATTTTGTTACTTGGAAACCTACACCCTGGAGTTCAGTTATCTGTACTTGAAAAAATGAACAACCGTCCTAAACTGGTTATCCTTGATACCATGAACTTCTGGATGGATTCTGCTTGGGATATTTTGATGGATATGATTGCAAAAACAGATGTAATTACCATCAATGATGAAGAAGCAAGACAGCTTTCAGGAGAATATTCTTTGGTAAAAGCGGCGAAAAAGATCCACACAATGGGTCCTGAATATGTAATTATTAAAAAAGGAGAACACGGAGCTTTACTTTTCCATGACAATAAAGTATTTGCTATCCCGGCACTTCCGTTAGAAGATGTTTTCGACCCTACCGGAGCCGGAGATACTTTCGCAGGAGGTTTCGCGGCCTATCTTGCTAAAAAAGGGAAAATTGATTTCGAAACGATGAAGTCTGCCCTTATCGTAGGATCTGCAATGGCTTCATTCACCGTAGAAAAATTCGGAACAGAAAGAATAGAAGAAGTAAACGAAGCGGATATGTTCAGCAGATTGAGACAATTCAAAGAATTAACAACATTTGATGTTGAACTGCAATAAATAAGTCTTTTTAAGAAATATTTATAATAAAAAATTGAAGGAAATTCGTTAAGAATTCTAAATTTGCAACTTGTTAAAATAGTAAAATGACAAATAAACTAAAAATCACTTTTCTTCTTGGGATTTTCATCATGATATTCTCTTCAAATATGATGAATGCCCAGCTAAAACAAGGAGATTTGGTGGATGGTATTGCAGCTGTTATCGGGGATGAGATTGTATTGGAATCTGATGTAATCGAGCAGATGAATTATGGTAAACAGCAGGGAGCTGCCAACACGGATAAATGTGAGTTCCTGGAAAACCTTATCAGCAATAAGCTTCTTGTATACGAAGCAAAAAAGGACACCTTAATTGAGAACCGTTCTGCAGCCATCAAAGAACAGGCTAATGCAAAATACCGTCAGATGCTTTCTCAGTTTCCGGATGAAAAAACAATGCTTGCAGCCTATAAGTTCAGAAATGCTTATGAACTGAAAAATGCTATTGAGAAAATAGATACAGACCAGTATTACGGACAGGCAAAATACCAGAGAGTTACTGATAAAGCAGACGTAACCCCAAATGAGGTAACTGATTTCTACAATATGTATAAAACACAGCTGCCACAGGTGAAAGATGAGGTTACTTTAGCTCAGATTATGATTTATCCGTCACTTACAGAAGCTCACAAGCAAGACCTTATCAACAGATTGAAAAAAATCAAGCAGGATATTATCGGAGGGGAAACTTTTGAAAGCCAGGCAAGAATCTATTCTGAAGATGAAGGATCAGCGGCCAACGGGGGATTATATAAGAATATCAATAAAGGGCAGATGGTGAAGCCATTCGAAGCTGCTGCATTGAACCTTCAGGAAAATGAAATCTCAGATCCTGTTGAATCTGAATTCGGATTCCACATTATTCAGTTGGTAAAAAGATCTGGTAAAGTATATGATGCAAGACATATCTTGTTGAAAGCTGTTCCTACTGATGATGAGATCAAAACTGCAAAAGCAAAATTAGACAGTATCAGAGGGCTTATTATGGATGGCAAAATAACATTCAAAGATGCGGCTTTTAAATTCTCAGATGATAAAAGAACAAAATTCAACGCGGGGATCATTCCCGGAGCTGATGGTTCTGATAAAATTGAAAGAGAAAGTATCCCTGGAACAATCAGCTACGAATTGGCAGGATTAAACAAAGGCGATATCACTACTGCTTTTGAAGATGAAGAGAACAAGAGAAAACAAATCAAGATCATCAAAGTGGAAGATGTGATTCCTTCTCACCAGATTACCCTGGAAACAGACTTCAGCAGAATCAAGCAGATGGCGCTGAATAAAAAGAAAAGTGAAATGGTTGAAAAGTTTGTCAACTCCAAGTTGCCAACCACTTTTATTTCAATCGACAAACGTTACGACAGCTGTAACTTTAAGTCTAACTGGAAGAAACAATCCATGTCAAAATAAAATCAAAACCTTCAGAATTTCTGAAGGTTTTTTTTATCATCAGACTTTATAAAGACGAAAACCATGATGGAAAATATTGACAGATATTTCCCGGAAAACCATTGTTTTTAGTATTTTTACGCATGAGCAATTTTATAGATTTTAACGCTGCAAAAAAAATTCATGACATGGAGGGAACACACAATAGAATTTCACACCTTTTCAATATTAAATATCCGATTATCCAGGCAGGGATGATCTGGCATTCAGGCTGGAGACTTGCTTCCGCAGTTTCCAACTGTGGAGGATTAGGAATAATAGGAGCAGGAAGCATGTATCCTGATATCCTGAGAGAAAATATCCGGAAATGTAAACTGGCAACAGATCAACCATTTGGGGTAAATGTACCGATGTTATATCCTAATATTGAGGAAATCATTCAGATCATCCTTGAAGAAGGAGTGAAAATTGTATTTACGTCAGCCGGTAATCCGAAAACCTATACGGAAACCCTTCAGAAAGAAGGTATAAAAGTAGCCCATGTAGTATCCTCTACCAAATTTGCTGTAAAATGCGAAGACGCGGGAGTTGATGCCATCGTTGCAGAAGGTTTTGAAGCAGGAGGGCACAACGGAAGAGATGAAACAACTACATTCTGCCTTATACCTAATGTAAAAAAGCATATTTCTAAGCCGTTAATCGCAGCCGGAGGAATTGCTTTAGGTTCACAGATTAAAGCTGCAATGATTCTTGGTGCAGATGGAGTACAGATTGGTTCCCGTTTTGCGGCTACAACCGAAGCAAGTGCTCATGAGAACTGGAAAAAGAAAATCACAGAATTACAGGAAGGAGATACACACCTTACTTTAAAAGAACTGGCACCTGTAAGAATGGTTAAAAATAAATTCTTCAATGAACTGGAAGATATCTATGTGAACGGAAGAAATAAAGATGCCTTAATTGCCTCATTAGGAAGAGCCAGAGCAAAAAAAGGAATGTTTGAAGGAGATATGGAAGATGGAGAACTTGAAATAGGTCAGGTTTCTGCCTTAATAGATGAAATTCTTCCGGTGGAAAATGTTTTCAGTCATCTTTTAAAAGAATTTGAAGCAACAAAAATGCCTGTTTTTTAATATGATTTTTATTTGATGGAAGGAAGAATAATTAATGTAAAGGGACAAAAATTATATATTGAACACAATAATCAATTTGAAGGCAGGCCAACAATTATATTTCTGCATGATTCATTAGGATCAGTACAGCTTTGGAGAGAATTTCCTGCTAAACTATCAGAAATTGCACAATGTAATATCCTTGCGTATGACCGTTTAGGTTATGGGAAATCTTTTCCTATGCTTACTCATGAAAGACCCGTAAATTATATGGAGCTGGAAGCAGATTTGTTAAATAATTTATTGATCGAAATGGATATTGATAATGCAATTCTCTTTGGACACAGTGATGGAGGAACAATAGCCTTAATTACCGCTTCAAAATATCCTGAAAGAATAGAAGCCGTTATCTGTGAAGCTGGTCATATTTTTGTGGAGGAGGTAACTTTAAAAGGAGTTTATGATGCCTGGGAAGCTTATAAAACGACCAATCTTCCTCAGCGTTTACAGAAATACCATGGTGATAAAGTAGAAATGCTTTTCAAAGCCTGGACAGAAACCTGGACACGCGAAGATTACAGAACCTGGAATATTGAATATCTGTTGAAAGATATTAAAGCTCCATTGTTATTTATTCAGGGAGAGGCTGATGAATACGGAACTTTAGATCAGGTAGAAAAAACAGTGACTCAGGTGAGTGGAAGTGCAGAAAAATATATCATCCCCGGAGTAGGACACACACCTCATAAAGAAGTGCCTGAGCTTGTGTTGGAGAAAGCGGCCGGATTTATCAGCAAATATTTCTAATATGCAATATCAAACAAGACACCTATTACCGGGTGTCTTTGTTTTGTTAAAAACAGATTCATCTATTTTTTATTTTAATAACTGAAGTTCAGCTGTAATGTTTTCCTTTGCCTGGTTTTCATATTTTTCCCTAAAATACTCTGTTTTAAAGATACTTTCAAGTTCAAGAAAATGCTTAAGTACTTTTCTGCGTCCCGGTTTGTAAAGAAAGTCAGGATAGATAGCATATTCTTTCCTGATATTTTGAGTATACTCCAGATAAGTTTTAAAATCTTTACCCAATACAGAAAGGTCAGCATCGAGAAGATAATTCGTTTCCTCACTATCAGACTGCTGATGTGATTTTGTTGCCAGAATCTGTGCAGAAATGATTGAAATTTTATTTTTATCTATATGAAGTTCGGCAAGCCTTTTTTCTGCCTTGGCAGCACTTTTCTCCTCATTGACTTTGGAGGTAGCATCATAGATAATATCATGGTAAAATACAGAAAAAGAAAGAGCGGTAAAATCTGAGATATTATTTCTCACTGCTTCAAGCTCTTTAAACATATTGTCAAGATGAAGAAGATTGTGGTAATGTCTGCCTTTTTCAGAATATTGGGTTTCAATCTCTTTCCACAGGCTGTTGATCAGCTGTTTGTCTTCCGTGAAAGGAGAACAAAGTGCTTCAAATTGATTTTTCAGATTCATAGAAATAAGATATAAAAAAAGGAACTTTTAAAAAGTTCCCTGATTTGCTTCCAGAACAGCCTTCAGCTCAGCCCAGCCTCCGCCGTTATAACCGTCCTTTAATCCTTGAGCGTTAAGATAATCCAAAGCCTTTCCGCTTCTGTTTCCACTTCTGCAGAATAAGATTACTGGTTTTTCAACAGATAGAATTTCATCCTGTCTGTCTTCCACTTCACCTAGAGGAATATTCTTAGCACCATCTATATTACCGTCCATTTCAAGCTCCATTGGCTCACGAACGTCGATTAATTCATAGTTTCCTGATTGTATTACTTCTATTAAAGACATATTTGTTGGTTTAAGCATTAAATTAGAAACGAAATTACGTATTTTTTTTTTGAAAAAATTCCTAATGAAAATATAATTTTTTCAGAAAAGAACCATCAGTGGAATGTACTTTGGCAGAAATCAGAACATTGATAAAATAATCTTAATTTTGCAGTGTGAAATTAATGAATGCAGACGCTGAAAAATATTCCCAACAGATAAAGTCCAAGGCAAAAAGTTTTGGGTTTCAGAATTGTGGCATTTCGAAAGCTGATTTTCTGGAGGAAGAAGCTCCTCATCTGGAAAAATGGCTGAAGAATAATTATAATGGCGAAATGAAGTATATGGAAAATCATTTCGATAAAAGGCTTGATCCGAGACTCCTGGTAGAAGGTTCAAAATCTGTGATTTCACTTTCCTATAATTATTTTCCTGAAGAAAAGATTTCAACGCTGGAGAATTTTAAAATCTCAAAATATGCTTATGCAGAGGACTATCATGAAGTAATCAAAGAAATACTCCGTGAAATGGTTGCAGAGCTGCAGGAAGAAATAGGCGGATTCGGATTTCGTGTTTTTGTAGATTCTGCACCGGTTTTGGAAAGAGCCTGGGCTAAAAAGTCGGGAATAGGCTGGGTAGGAAAAAATGCCAACCTTATTACCAAACAAAGCGGTTCTTTTTATTTTCTGGCTGAAATTATCTGTGATCTGGAGCTGATTCCTGATCACGCCACTACAGATCATTGCGGAAGCTGCAGGAAATGTATTGATGCCTGTCCTACAGATGCCATCGTTTCTGAAAAAATTATAGATGGAAGCCGGTGCATTTCTTATGCAACCATAGAGCTGAAAAATGAAATTCCGGATTATTTTAAAGATAAAATGGAAGACTGGATGTTCGGCTGCGATATCTGTCAGGATGTTTGCCCATGGAACCGTTTTTCCGCTCCCAACAAACAGAGCCGTTTCCAGCCCAATGAAGCTTTGAAAAATTTCAAAAAAGGAGAATGGAAAGAACTTACCCAGGAAATTTTCTCCGAAATCTTCAGAAAGTCCCCAGTAAAACGCACAAAATTTACAGGACTTAAGAGAAATATAGAGTTTTTACAGAAGTCTTCAGACTGATTTTTCCCTAAACTTTCGGTGATAATCCCTCATTTGGAATTTTTTGAATTTCCAAACCAGAGCTGATAATTGACCATTCCTCAAATTTTTCGCTTTAAGGAGGTGAAGATTTACATCAATAAGTTTCTTGAAAAGCCTTTCCTATAAAGAAAAAAGATTTTCAGGAGATTAAAATCTCACAGAAAATCAACGTTTTTTTTGTATTCTTTTAGGAGCAGTTTTTACTCTTACTTTAAATCTTTTTTGGGATTTAGTATTTTTACGCATATTTGTGAATGTTTCGTAACTAAATATAGCTATTTTTCCGATTAAAACAAATACTTTTACTAAAAATTGTAGATTAAATTTTATTAAAACATGACTGTGAAAACTGTAGTAATGTATCTCCTGAAAGTGATAGGAATTATTTTAGGAATTGTGATTATTTATGCCATCCTTGGGCTGCTGATTCCCTATATTCCCGTTTCTGCAAAAGATGACGGACAGAAGAAAGAAATCCCTATTTATATTTATACCAACGGAGTGCATACTGATATAGTAATGCCGGTGAAAAATGACCTTCAGGACTGGAGTCAGAAAATTCCTTTCGGAAATACTAAATCTAAGAAAACAGATTATCAGTATATAGGAATAGGATGGGGAGACAAAGGGTTTTATCTTGATACGCCTACATGGGCAGATCTGAAATTTTCTACAGCTGTGAAAGCAGCATTCTGGCTAAGTGATTCTGCAATGCACTGTACTTACTATAATACGATGAAAGAAGGTGATGACTGTAAAATGATTATGATCAGCAGAAGCCAGTATGAAAATCTTGTGAAATATGTAGAAGATAAATTTGACAGAGACCAGAACGGAAATTTCATGCTGATCCCTACCAGTGCTGTATACGGTGATAATGATGCCTTTTACGATGCAAAAGGTACTTACAGCTTTCTTTATACCTGCAATACCTGGTCCAATAACGCTTTAAAAGCCGCAGGACAGAAAGCCGCCCTTTGGACACCGTCTGATTTCGGAATCTTTCAGCATTATAAATAAAATATGAAAAGGATTTTTTTGTTTTTCACCATCTTTTGGATGTGTTCATGTTCACAAGAGAGAAAAAATAATACAATAAGAGCGGTAGAAACACCAGTAGTTGCAGAAAAGAAACCTGAGGCAGATCTTTCTAAATTAAAATTAAAAGCAGACGAAGCTTTGAAATTCTGTGCTTCAAAGAATCTTAACAAAGATTTCTGCATTCTCATTGATATGAGCCTTCATTCTGGTGTTAACCGTTTTTTCGTTTGGGATTTTAAAAACAATAAAATCGCCAAGAAATATCTCGTAGGACATGGCTGCGGTTCCAATTCATGGAGTAAAGATGATTCTAAAGCAAATCCCGGATTCAGTAATGAAGACGGAAGCCACCTTTCTTCCCTGGGAAAATATAAACTGGAAGGAAGAGGTTACAGCGATTGGGGAATCAATATAAAATACCTGATGCACGGCCTTGAAGAAACCAATAGTAATGCTTTAAAAAGATTTATCGTCTTTCATTCCTGGAATCTGATGAGTGACGAAGAGGTGTTCCCAAAAGGTTCACCCGAAGGATGGGGCTGCCCAACCGTTTCCAACAATGCAATGAGGGAAATAGATCCGATGATTCAGAAATCAGGAAAACCTGTCCTGATGTGGATCTATAATTAAATCTTTGTTATACCTTTGTTTCATAGTATTTAGGTTAACTGATTCCGTTTTATGAAACATACCCTTTTCCGTGAACAACAGCTCAATTGTGATATAGAAACCGCCTGGAAATTCTTTTCCTCAGCCAATAATCTTTCAGAAATTACCCCGAAAGACATGGAATTCATTGTATTGACGGAAATGGAAGATGATGAAATCTATGAAGGAATGATCATTGATTATTATGTTTCTCCGATATTCGGTATTAAAATGAAATGGCAGACAGAGATCACCCATGTTGATTACCAGAAAAGCTTCATTGATTTTCAGAAAAAAGGTCCGTACAAACTCTGGAACCACCATCATGAATTTATTCCCAATGAAGAAGGTGTTCTGATGAGAGACACCATAGATTATGAACTTCCCATGGGATTTTTAGGAGAAATTGCCCATCGCCTTTTCGTCAGAAAGAAACTGGAACATATCTTTGATTATCGTTTCAGGATATTGAGTAAACTGTTCTAGATATTCAATAGAAATGGGCTTTAGCCCGTTTGAATAAGAAAACAAAATTTCAATTGGCTTTAGCCAAAACTTAAAACAGTCAATAATCAGATATATTACATTTCTTATTTTATTCTGAATTGTAGAGGTAGATTCTCTACGGAATGGCAGACTGCATGAATAAACTTTGCGTTCTATTGTCATTCCGCAGGAATTCAAATACGCATGAGTAGAATTATTCACTAATTGTTTAAGTTTTTTTAACAATTCCGTGACTGGATTTTCCAGCAGAAATCCCTATTTTTGCACAACTATCGTTTTTACTGAAAAACTAAAGTATTCTGATTGACATGGCAGGTCTGAGGTCATTTTTCTTATTTTATATCATACTGGTTTTTTCCCTTTTCAATTCGAATTGGGCGGAAAAATCATTGAGAAATATCCCTCAAGTTCCTCCTGTTACCAATATTCACGTTCTGGATGTTTACGAAGAGGCAGATATGAATACGCATGCATTGCCTGCTGCTGCTAAAATTGTAAAACATTCAGTTAAAAAAAACGATCCTGGTATTGCAGATTTTTCAGGAATATTAAAAGGTATTCCAAAAATTACGCTTCCTGAGATCGCAATTTCTATTATTTGTGGCGTTAAATCTTTTCTCCATCTTCTCCAGCTGTACTAGGTTTAAGTTTTTGAAAACCAAATCATTTTAACGGAAATCTTATAACTTAAACATTTAAAAATGTATTGTAAAAACGTAATAATTTGCATTCTTGCAACATTATTCGCTGTGTCATGCAGTAAAGACAGGGAAAAAAACAATCAGAAAAATAAAGAAGTTCCCGTACTGGAAATCAAAGAAAAAGATACATTGGTGAGCAACCAGTTTGTCACTGATATTCAGGCTAAAAAGAATGTTGAAATGCGTTCCAGAATCGGAGGTATTATACAGCATATCTATGTAAATGAGGGGCAGTTTGTCCATCAGGGGCAGGCTTTATTTAAAATCAATGATGCCGAACTGCAAATGGAACTGCTGAAAGCCAATGCAGCATTAAAACAGACTGAGGCAGATGTTCGTATTGCAGAAGTAGAACTGAAACAGATTCAGAGTCTTCATGCCAAAAAATTTGTGGCCAACAATGAGCTGGAAATGGTGAAAGCCAAATTATCCTCTGCCAAAGCAAAACATGCATTTGCCGATGCAGAAAAGAGAACCGTTCTTCAGAAAATAAGCTTTACAAGAATTACGGCACCTTTTGATGGAGTGATTGATGTAATTCCCCATAAAGATGGAAGTTTGGTGGAAAACGGTACTTTGCTGACCACACTCTCTCAATTGAATGAAGTGTATGCCTACTTTTCCATTCCTGAAAACTTATATTTTGAGCTTTTAGCCAACGATAAGATCGGAAATCATCAAAAGATCGAACTGACACTGCCAAACGGAGTGAATTACCAGTTCAACGGAGCTTTGAAAACCGCTGAAGGAGAAATCGACAGAACCACAGGTTCCATACGTTATAAAGTGCTTTTCCCGAATCCGGACCGTTTGATTAAACACGGTACTTCCGGGAAGCTTATCATTTCCGAACAACAAAATAATGCGATCCTTATTCCGCAAAAATCAACCTTCTCCATTCAGGATAAGACCTATGTTTTTGTTGTGGATAAACAGAATAAAGTGAAAATGACCAATATTAAGATCGGAACTACCCTGAGAGATTCTTATATGGTGGAAAGCGGTCTTAAAAAAGGAGATTTAATCATTTATGAAGGAACTCAGTCTTTGAAAGATGGTGATATTATCAAAATCAAAAAGAAGTATTAACCTTTCATAATCTTTAAATCAATTGACTATGGTAGAAATGTTTATAAGACGAAAGGTTCTTTCGTTGGTTATTTCCATATTATTTGTATTACTGGGAATTATGGCGTTACTGAAAATGCCGATCACCCAGTTTCCCGATATTGTACCGCCTTCAGTAACCGTTACAGCAAAATATACAGGAGCGAACGCCGAAGTGTCTGCCAATGCGGTAGCGCTGCCTCTGGAGCGTGCGATCAACGGAGTACCCGGGATGACGTATATGTCTACGGTAACCTCCAATGATGGTCTTACTCTTATTCAGGTGTTCTTTGAAGTAGGAACAGATCCTGATGTAGCAGCGGTAAACGTTCAGAACAGAGTAACAACTATTCTTGATGAGCTTCCTGAAGAAGTAATCAGAGCGGGTGTAACTACTGAAAAAGAGGTGAACAGTATGCTGATGTACCTTAATATCACCAGTGCAGACCCCAGCCAGGATGAACAGTTCATCTATAACTTTACGGATATTAACGTCCTTCAGGAGCTGAAACGTATTGATGGAGTAGGGCGTGCTGAGATTATGGGACAGAAAGAATACTCGATGAGAGTATGGCTTGATCCTCAGAAAATGGCAGCGTACAATATTTCTGCAGATGAGGTAATCACTTCCCTGCAAAAACAGAATATTTCTGCAGCACCAGGAAAAGTAGGTGAAACCTCTGGTAAAACCTCCAGCCAGCTTCAGTATGTGATTAAATATAAAGGAAAGTTTTTTGAGCCTAAACAATATGAAGAAGTTCCCATCAGGTCTGATGTGGACGGAACCATTTTAAAGCTTAAAGATATTGCTAAGGTAGAATTCGGAGCGATGAACTACGGAATGGTTTCCAAAACAGACGGAAGACCTTCTGCATCAATCATGATGAAGCAGCGTCCCGGTTCCAACGCATCTGAAGTGATTGAAAGTGTAAAGGCAAAAATGGAAGAATTAAAAGTCACCTCTTTCCCTCCCGGAATGGAGTATAACATGGCTTATGATGTTTCCAGATTCCTTGATGCTTCCATCAGTGCAGTATTAACAACCCTTATTGAAGCCTTTATTCTGGTAGGAATCGTAGTCTTTATCTTCCTTCAGGACTGGCGTTCCACATTAATTCCTGTGCTGGCTGTACCCGTAGCTTTGGTAGGAACTTTTGCATTCATGAATATGCTGGATTTCTCTGTCAATCTTTTAACATTGTTCGCATTGGTTCTTGCCATCGGAATTGTGGTAGATAACGCCATTGTCGTCGTTGAAGCCGTTCACGTTAAAATGGAAGATGGAATGAATGCGATGGATGCCACCATCAGTGCCACCAAAGAAATTGCAGGAGCGGTAGTAGCGATTACGATCGTAATGTCTGCCGTATTTATTCCTGTGGCATTCCTGGATGGTCCGGTGGGAGTATTTTACCGTCAGTTTTCATTAACATTGGCCATCAGTATTGTGATTTCTGGTGTCAATGCATTGACGCTTACTCCGGCACTCTGTGCGATTATTTTAAAACCTCATGATCACAATAAAAAGAAAACCATTATCGACAGAGCTTTCCAGAGTTTCAATACAGGTTTTGAAAGACTGACCAATGGTTATGTAGGTATTTTATCAAAATTTGCCACAAGAACTACAGTAACTTTCGGGCTGTTGTTTCTATTTGTGGGACTTACTTTTGTGACCAGTAAATTCCTGCCAACCGGATTTATTCCAATGGAAGATCAGGGAATGGTGTATGTAAGTATTACCACTCCGCAGGGTGCAACAGTAGAAAGAACAGAAAAAGTATTGGATGAAGTAACGGTTATTGCGAAGAAAATTAATGGAGTGGAAAACGTGACCACACTTGCGGGGTACAGTATCGTCACAGAAATCGCAGGTTCATCTTACGGTATGGCGATGATCAATCTTAAAGACTGGAAAGAAAGAAATATCTCAGTGAATGATCTTATTGCAGAGCTTTCAGACAAAACGAAAAGCATTGCAGATGCACAGATTGAAATCTTTGCGCCGCCAACGGTTCCGGGCTTTGGTAATACCAGTGGTTTTGAATTGCGTTTGCTGGACAGAACCGGAGGAACAATTGAAAATACAGATAAAATTACGAAGGATTTTGTTAAAAAATTAAACGAAGCTCCCGAACTGCAGAACAGTTTTACCAGTTTTGACGCTACTTTCCCGCAATACATGATCAATGTGGATTATGATATGGCAGCGAAGAAAGGCGTATCAGTAGACAACGCAATGTCGACATTACAAACGATGCTGGGATCTTATTATGCAACAAATTTCATCCGTTTCAGTCAAATGTACAAAGTGATGGTACAGGCAAGTCCGGAACATAGAGATACGCCTGAAAGTATTCTGAATTTATATTTAAAAAATGACAAAGGCGAAATGGTTCCTTTCTCAACCTTCATCACCATCGAAAAAGTATATGGTCCTGAAGTACTCACAAGGTACAATATGTATATGTCCGCTATGATCAACGGCGAGCCTGCTGATGGTTATAGTTCAGGAGATGCCATTGCAGCGGTAGAACGTGTAGCCAAAGAATCTTTGCCGAGAGGATTCGATATTGAATGGTCCGGAATGACAAGAGAAGAAATTTTATCAGGAAACCAGACCGTTTATATCTTTGCGATCTGTCTCTTATTCGTATATCTCTTACTTGCAGCGCAATATGAAAGTTTCCTTCTTCCCATGCCGGTATTATTGAGTCTTCCGACAGGAATCTTCGGTTCTTATATCGCTTTGGTAATAATGGGATTGGATAATAATATCTATGCACAGGTAGCTTTGGTCATGCTGATCGGATTGCTGGCCAAGAATGCCATCCTGATCGTAGAATTTGCGGTAGCAAGAAACAAACAGGGATTTGATATTGTTCCGGCAGCTATTGAAGGCGCAAGGCAGCGTCTGAGACCGATTCTGATGACTTCTTTTGCATTTGTAGCAGGGCTTATTCCTCTATGCATTGCATCAGGAGCGGGAGCAATCGGTAACCGTTCCATTGGTACAGCGGCAGCAGGAGGAATGCTGATAGGAACTATCTTCGGATTGGTGGTGATTCCGGGACTGTATATATTCTTTGCAAAACTTGAAAATAAGAAGAAAGATGAAAAGATTAAATCATAGAAATATATTGTATGGAATAGCATCACTGAGCCTGGTTTCCTGTGCTGTTCCCAAGGTAACGGAGCTGAAAAAAGCTCAGGAATTGCCGGAGGAAATCATTAAATCCGACAAAAGCAAATCTCCGGATGAATTCCAGCAGATCAACCTGAAAGCTTATTTTACAGATCCAAACCTGCTTGAGCTTTTCGATAAAGTAGTTCAGGCAAATCCTGACTTCCAGATTGCACAGCAGAGAGTAGAGATTGCCAACAGTTTCCTTCAAAGATCAAAGATGGATTTATTGCCATCTCTTGAAGTGGGAGTGCAGGCTTCTGGTGACCGCTACGGAAAATATACAATGGAAGGAGTGGGGAACTATGACACCAACCTTTCACCCAATATAACGGAAAACCAGAAAATCAACAGAGATTTTACCCCTAATTACTGGCTGGGCGCAAGGAGCAGCTGGGAAATTGATGCCTGGGGGAAATTGAAAAATAAGAAGATTGCAGCTCAAAAGAAATATCTTGCTTCCACGGAAGGATTAAGATTATTACAGGTAGAGCTTTTCACGGATATTGCCAACCTGTATTACCAGTTGGTTGCTTTAGATAACCGTCTTGCCATTTATCAGAAGAACTATAAACTTCAGCAGAGAGCCTTTGAAATTGTTCTGGCCCAGCGTGAAGTGGGAAAAGCCACGGAATTGGCAGTTCAGCAGTTTAAAGCCCAGAATAACAACTGGCTGGCAGAGATTGAACACATCAAAGTGGAAATCGTTACAGTAGAACAGGCGATTACAACATTAACGGGAAGCTACGGCGGAGAGGTGAAGCGCGGTTCAATACTGATGCCTACTAACATGGAAGTCTTGAATAAAACCATTAATGTAGAAAATGTGATCCATTCCAGACCGGATGTGGCTGCCAATTATTATGTGTTGGAAGCTTCTCAGGCTGATGCGAAAGCTGCAAGAGCTGCTTTTTACCCCAAAATTGATTTAGGTGCCGGTTTTGGACTGAATTCTTTCTCTGTAGAAACTTTTTTTAAACCAAGTTCACTGGCCGGGCAATTGTTGGGAGGATTAATGGTTCCTGTTTTCAATAAAGGACAGTTGAAATATGAATTCAAAGTAGCAAGTAAAGAGCAGGAAATTGCCTTTTTAAATTATCAGAAAAGCATTACAACTGCTTTTAATGAACTTCAGTCGATTCTGAAACAGACTAAGATCTATGAACGTGTTTTAAAACTGAAATCAGAAGAAGTTGGGTTTCTTGACCGTGGTGTTGAGGTCTCCAATGATCTTTATCTTACTGGATATGCCAATTATTTCGAACTGATCAATTCCCAGAAAAGCAAACTGACTGCTGAACTTGATCTATTGCAGTTTCAGCACCAGAATACCAGAAATAACGTCCTGCTGTTTAAAGCATTGGGAGGGAAACTGGATTGATTTTTACTTTTTTTACGATGAAGGAGCTGTCTTTTAGGCAGCTCCTTTTGTATTTTAATCAGCTTCTATGGATTTTCGTAATGATCATTGAAATAATGCGATACGATCTAACTTTTTACAAGTTGAGTTAACTTTTTTTTATATGTCCCTAAAAAAAGAGACTGTCCGAAGGGCAGTCTCTTTGTGTATGGTTTAAAATGAATCTGCTTTTAGAACAGAAACATTTTATAAGTACATATTATTTAACTAGCTGAATTTCAACAGCGGAAAATCCTTTAGGAGATTTCTCTTTTTCGAAAGATACTTTGTTTCCTTTTTTCACCGGCTCTGTACAGTTGTTATTGTGGAAGAAGATGTTTTCTTTGGAATTATCTTCCGTAATGAAACCATATCCTTTTTCACTCAGGAAAGTAACAATTCCTGTTTTTCTTGGATCTTCTTCAATGATAGGTGCTGCACCCAGCTGAATATCATCAAGGTTTACTTCCTGTCTTTGTTCAGGGGGAGTAGAAGTTAATCTTCCGAATTCGTCTACATACATGAAGACATCCTCCGCTCCTTTGTTGTTGTTCGTTTTACGTTCTTCGCGTCTTAGCGCCTTTTCTTTTTGCTTTTGAATTTTTTTCTTGAAATTTTCCTTTTTAGAAAAAGAATCTGCCATAAATTATTTTTAGTATTTAGTTTCTATAAATTATTGAGTTCAATCTGGCCTGTTTTTAGACCCTATAAAGCCTGGCTATGTTTTCTGTCCTGGATAATCCCAATCATACAGAGCTTTAAAATTCCGACAAGTATTGTTCTTAATAGAAGAATAAAAGTTAAAAAGATGGCTGCTCAAAAGGCAAAGACTGAATAAAAAATATTCGGGTCGTTACAGAAAACAAAGTAGAGACTTGGTTTATAATGTACAAATATACAACAATAAAATGAATAATCAGGTTTTAAATGATTGATTATCAGAAAAGGTTAAAGTGATACCTTATATTCGGCAGGAATGATATAAAGGAAGTTGTAATAATTGGTGACTAGTCCTGAAAAAGGTTGACTAGTTTAATATTTCAAATATACTTAAATCAGAGTAGGAATTTTCCTATTCTGATTTTGTTTTTTGTATGT